>JAGSHP010000030.1 GCA_029855925.1 Candidatus Thorarchaeota archaeon
ATTCCGTACAGTTCCATAATGAAGACATCAAAGGTTTTCTATTATGGTATCTGCAGCGCCCTCCAAGCCACCTCTCGGCTATGCTGAACCTTCTACGCAGCCACTTGGAAACATTTGATGTGACTCTGATTGATTATCATATGAGCCAAGTGCATGTGCCATAATACATCGCATTCGGTGAGGAAGGACACCAGTGACGAGGTGATAGGGCATTTGTTGTGATCTAAGACATGGAAAGTGTGACTCAGAGATATCTGTCACCACATGGCGTCACTCGTCCAGAACCGAAACCACTGTTCGATACTTCTCAGTAACAACAGCATCGTGAAGATGGAATAGCACATTGAATAGATCGATGGGGTCCTTTGCCATCAAGAGGGACTCAGAGGGGTAGATACAAACGATTTCCATATCGGTTGATAAGACCTTATCGATTTCCCGCTCGAAGACCACAACATCCTCAATTGAGATCTGCTCAAGGGCGTAGTCCATATCAATGATTCCGAGAAATCCATTAAAGCCCATATCGACTCGTTCGTAATAGAGATTCTCCCAGAAATCGACTACGACCTCTGCAATAGGACCATCATTGTGGAGAAGATTGTCTTTGAAATCACGGAAAGCTAACAGGCCATCTTCAATGTACTTGTTGACATCGATACCCATCTTAACAAGAGAGGACACAATCATATCCATGTCTGAAGAAGAACAGACGTATACCGCAGCAAATCTATCCTCTGCGCACTGTTCAAGTCGATCTGCAATAAAACGAAGTTTCATGTCTTCAGAATTGTATACGAACATGGTATGCCCGAAGCCGGGGATCCGTTCCACAAATAGCTTCTTTGGCTCGCTGATTGAGACCCCGTCGACGGTCATCCAGTGAGCCGCTGCGTGCCATCTGCTTTGAAAGTCCTCCCTCAGAAGAGAGAGGAGATTCTCATTAGTGGTCCAGAATAGGTGCGCCTTAGGGAGCCGTACCGAGTTGGAGGTCACCAGGCAGGCCTCCGCATCATCGGCGATAAGAAAGAGAGTCTTTAACTCCACCATGTATTTGAATTCGACAGTGGACCCACGAGAAAATCGACGCTCAATAATCTTGGGAAGCCTGTCTCGGCCCTGTGGCGGCTCGGTCAGTATCCTGAGCTTCACTCCACGTTCAACAGCATCGCGAAGTTGCTCACCTACACCTGAGAGAAGCCAGAGAACGTTTGAGCGGCTCTGGAGAATATCGATCGAGTCTTGAGCTCGTGTTATGATTGCGGCTATCAAACTGTGGACTGCTTCCTTCTCCTCAACAAGAGAGAACTCGCCATTCCGGCCTGTAGATTCAATCTCAGGAGAATCCTCGGATTCGATGATAGAGAGCAAATTAGTTGCTCTATCAGCCAGCTCGGAGATACGCGCCTTGGATCGGCTCTGCTCTTGCTCAACAAGCAGATTAATTGCAGTTCGCATGTCAGGAACTCTCAACCGAAGCGGATGGCCCATTATGCGCTGAATTAGTCCGCTTCGCTCAAGGCCCGGAAGAGAACGATAGATTTCCTCCCGCCGTATGCCCGAGATCTTTGACACCTCGGTGACAGTAGGACTTCCAAGCCTTGAAACTGTAATGAATATTCTGGCTTGAGTTTCGGTCAGACCAAATTCGCTGAGCAGTTTCACACTTTCATCGGGTATCTTCTGCACTTAATGAAACCATCCGTACGGTTTTGTTACTGTGACCACACAGTCACTCTCTCTTAAGAATAGTTTCGTTTTCTCCAGCATGAGTTCAAAAATCGCTCGATGAGGTTGCAGACCTTGAAACAACAACTTGATACTCGAATGACCGAGAGTATGGACATCAAGGAGCTCTTTGAAATACTCCATACGAATGATAATGGACTGACTGAGAAAACGGCTCAAGAACTGCTTCAGACAATGGGGCCGAATGAGATTACAGAGAAGAAGAAGAGCGCATTTCAAAGGCTCATTCACTACTTTGTGGGGCCCATTCCGTTCATGATCGAACTTGCACTGGTGCTCTCTGCGATTGTAGAACACTGGGAGGACTTTTGGATAATATTGACATTGCTCCTAATGAATGCCATTGTCGGATATTGGCAGGAAGCAAAGGCGGACAACGCAATTGAGAAGCTTAAGGAGCGACTTGCTCCATCTACAAGAGTGCTCAGAGATGGAAAATGGAAGGAAATGCCTGCAAGCTTACTTGTGCCGGGCGATATTGTTCAGTTAAGAGCTGGTGACATTGTACCAGCAGACCTCAAACTAATCGAAGGGGACTACCTCTCAGTTGACCAGGCTGCGTTGACAGGAGAGAGCCTGCCTGTGGAGAAACATGTCGGTGGAGTTGTCTTTGAGAGCTCCAAAATCAAACTTGGAGAGATGAAAGGGGTAG
>JAGSHP010000029.1 GCA_029855925.1 Candidatus Thorarchaeota archaeon
CCCAATCCAGAGCAGTTCGGGACGGTAAAGATTGGACGCAGCGGCATCGTTGAGCGAATGGTGGAAAAGGGTGGTCCCGACAGTTATGTGAGCAACTATGCTGTTGCTGGCGTGACAGTCTTTACAGCTGAGATATTCGACTACCTCTCTAAACACAATAACATGGAAGATGCAGTCGGGGCCATGATTGCTGACGGCAAGAAGATTGCTGCCACGGTCTGGGAACGTGATTGGGCGGAGTTCACCTGGCCATGGGACCTTCTCAAGGCAAATCGCATCGTCATGGACCGAATACTTCGTGGGAAGGGCACGTTCATTGCAGAATCGGCAGAGATCCACAAGAATGTGGTGCTTGAAGGTCCGGTGTACATCGGGGAGGAAAGCATCATTCGTCCAGGTACAACTATCCGCGGCCCTGTCTACATTGGGAAGGGCGTGTACATTGGAAATAACTCCCTTGTCCGAGAATATGCGAGTCTCTGCGAGGGTGTTCATCTGGGATACGCAGTGGAGGTCCGCAACTCCATGGTCTTCGACCGAGTGAATATCGGGAGAATGACATACGTTGCCGACTCAGTCATCGGCGCCGATACCTGTATTGAAGCAGGGGCTCAGATGTGGAATTGGAGACCCGGAAACGAACCACTATATCTTGACTACGGGGACAAGAAGGTTCAGATTCCACTGAGCAAGTTCGGTGCCATAGTTGGCGACAATGTGGTAATTGGTGTGAACACTTCAGTCTACCCCGCCGTCAGGATTGGTGAGAACTCTATGATCTCGCCCGGTTGCATTATCGATACGGATGTAGAACCTGACACACTGGTCGAGGTCAAACAAGTACTGAAGTTCAAGCGCCGTCCTAAATGAACAAATCATAGAGATGAAAGTGAGCCGAGGCAGACGATAACGCTCTTGTCATGCTATGTACCTCCACGAACTATGTCGTGTTGAATTTGAAGTCTTGGTTGCCTATGTGGGATCAACCTGAACTCGCCCAACAGTCTGTCAAGAGTGTCCCTCTCCATCGGAGACAGTTCCTCTCTTATGGACTGAAAACCCAAGTATCTGTCCTTCCCTTTCAGAGTGTGGTCGTGATAGCGACCAATAAACGCCCTCTCAAAGGCCAAGTACACTCCCAGGCCTCTCTTCAACACGTGGCGATCTGTTGAGAGTTCGACTGGTCTGTTGTACCCCACCAGTGGATGACTGAGTTCGTGGGCAAGTAGACCAATGATTGCAGGGTCCGGCCAGTCGCGAACGGACCTGTTGATCCTGATCTGTAGCGACCTCTCTCCTTCAGACCAACTGGCATCACCCAATGCTCTTGTCTTGCCGACCACTGCTGATATTGACCAGTTCTGTAGTTCACTGAACACATACTCAATAAGGTCATCGGTGCGTTGGCAAACAGTGTTGTTGGTCTTTGAAGGGCGTGTCATCATGTTTCGAACTCAGGTTGTATCCGAAGTAATTTGCTGTTACAGAGGGTTTTATCTCCACTTCTTAGTCAATCTTTGTATGATGCACATCACGACAAAGGTTAAGAACATCTCAATTGATAAGATGTGCAAGGGCCTTAGTGCTAGGTGACTATTCATGGACCTGAACATTACTGAGATACTTGAGCAGTTGAAGGCGATAGAGAATTTTGCAAGCAAGGTTTCTGAAACGAAGAAGCTAGCCGACCAACTTGCTGAAAATGTCGCACGCATGAAGGAGTCAATCAACAGCGCAATGAACCAAGCTTTTGCTGACATTGCTGACCAGATTGAGCAACTCCGACGAAATATGGAGACGATGGAGAGTGTACAGGCAGCCTCGACAGGAAAAGCCGCTGCTGTGAGTTCCACGGCGCCTCCAGCACCACCTCCGGAGCCAGAAGCTGCTGCTGCAGAGCCAAAGGCGGAAGCGCCTCCAGCACC
>JAGSHP010000007.1 GCA_029855925.1 Candidatus Thorarchaeota archaeon
CAGTTATAGTTGCTTTTGCAATTCTTATGATCTTGCCAATCAGTGGCAGTAACAACCAGCAGGCTCCTGTGACTACGCGTACGTCACCTAACACAGACTTGCTTCTAAATGGCGGCTCGTCTCAGATCGCTGGTTATGCGCAGGATGAAGCCAAATGGTGGAATTCAACCTTTGTCTATCGCCAATTTCTAAACATTACAGAGCCAGGGATCTCTGACCGAACACTGGTCCCCATACACCTCTATCTCACGTTTGAAACGGGTCATTGTTACAAGGGATCTATTCGAGTCATGTATTATGACAATCCCACATGGTCTGCGGTTCCATTTCAGGTCTGGAACACGACTTATGATGCCACAGGGGACTATATTCTCTCAACTCGCGTCAGTTTCAGCGTGAATGTGACGAAGGGTGCCACCGATCAGAACTACTACATCTATTATGCTAAGAACGACGTGGGAACGGTCTCATATCCAAACTACTATCCCTTCACTTACAAGACCTACACACTGTCCGTTTTGAATCTCGTCTCGTACTACGATAATAACAACTACACCATCCAGATGTGGGATAGTGCAAACCAGGTTTGGGACGATCCACGAAACGTTGACGCCGATTGGTCCTCGGCCACTGGAATTGTTCAGTCGGGGACCGTGACGAACATTCCCTATGGGCAACTCGGAAAGTATGAGGTTATACGTGTCGAGCCCAATACAGGTAGTTACGATTATACTAATTTCCTAGGCTTCTATGCAGTGCATTCCTACTATCCTCTTGCAGTGACAGCCGGCTCCGGTCACAAGAACTCAAATCCCGCCGTCAATGACTGGTACCCCGGCGTCGATGAGCTGGGAAATGGTGCGGGAACAAAATTCCTCATTGGCGGAGTATCAGGTTTTGACAACTACTATGAGGGCAAGTACTGGATTCAAGCGATGTCCGATGACACTCAGGTCTGGGTCTGGACCTCCTCAGAGAGTCCTGATACACCATCGGACTGGGTATTTTACAATAATTCTGCAGTTTCTACATGGCCAGTGACACTCAAGGCAGGCGAGTACATCTCAAAGAAGCAAGTCAATTATCAGACAGTGTACATGGTCAATTCATCAAAGCCGGTTGTAACTCGAGCTGGTGATGTTGACGCGGCTTACTCTCGTGATATCATGGGCTACTATCCGTCCATCACAGGTTCTCTCGTAGGGTACGAATTCTATACAATCGATATGGGGCATTCCCGTGATTATACACGGATAACGAACGTTGGCTCTACAAGTGCCACTGTAACAGTGTACCGCAATAGCGGGTCGGGCTGGTCCACCGTTACAACACAGACCATCTCTGCAAATGGTTACTATGATGTGCCTCATGGTGCTGCAAGCGACACAGATCCTGAAGATGTTCTACATATTGTTGGATCCACTGGTGATCGATTATTGATAGAAGGCATCTATAACCCTGGGTCCGCATCGGACTGGGGTGACTGGGCCTCCACGACTAATGGCTATCGATTTGGTACGGACTTCAAGGTCTGGGGCTTTTCGAGTATGAAGTTCTTCATCTATGCAATGGAGAATGCTCAGGTCAATGTCACAGGATCGAACAGTGGGACGGTTGAGATTCCGGCTGGAGGCGCCGACATCTTCTTGCCACTATCTTCAAGTCCGTCGCTCTATACAATCTCCTCCAATACAACAATCAGTGTCGTTACTGCTGCTCGGTTCTCTACTTCCTCCCCCTACGGGCCATCAGGAGATCAGGGATACGGCTGGATGGTGCCGTGTTACACTATCGACAATGATGAGCATGGCCTTGTGGTCTCGAAGAGTATCGAGCGCCATCTCTTTGAGTTTGATATTACCGTTGTGGACCTCGATGGTCTGCCCGTGAGTGGTGCGACCGTCACGCTCTATAATTCAACTGAGGGTACGGTATGGATTGACGAGCAGGGCAAGAATCGCACTGGGTTGACAGATAGCAATGGCCTGATCATCTTTGAGGGCCTCAAGAATGCTACCTATGAGGTTCATACGGTCATCGATGCTGCTGACTGGCTGGAGACTTCCTATACGCATGTGTGGGTCTCAGACACTTCGAACCACGCAATCACGGGATCCGTCACAAATGTAGAAATCACTCTCAAGATGGCCTCTATTGACATACACCTCGATGACCTCAACGGTGACTCGATGAATGATAATGTGGATGAAGATGTCTACATGCGTCTGTGCAATGGTTCTAACTATGCAGAATATATCCATCAGGCCCAAGCGAATGCAACAGGTTGGCTACACTTTCCGAGAGTTCCTCAGGACAGCTACAGTGTCTATGCCAAATACGCAGGGGCACATGGTTACAATAATTATCCGTGGGATGACATTGCCCGGTTTGCCAGTTGGAGTATCAGTTCATCCGAGTTTACTTCAGGTTCATTTCAGCATAGCAATTGGGTGATGCCTCTTCTCACCATAGAAGTACACGTGCAGAGCTGGGATGATAAAGCAGTGCCCGATGCGCATGTGGATCTCAATAATACACAGGGTGGTAAGACGTATGATATCTCGACTGAGCTGACTGATGCAAATGGCAATGTCACTTTCACCCGAATCCTGAATGGGACTTGGTATGTTGATGTATGGAGAAACGATGATTTTGGTCAGGAAATCCACAATAACACTGCATCAATAACGCAATGGAACCTGACCGGATACACTTCATTCAATGTACAGCTCCGGCTAACTCGCCTCAATGTCAAAGTCCAGTCATCAGGCAACAACGTCGAAGGCGCAACAGTCACAGTCTATTTCAACAACGCAACGGTTGTCGCCACGGGTCAGACAAACTCCAGCGGTATGATTACCTTCGAGTGGATTCGAGGCAACATGTCCACTCCTTGGTACTACTCTTATACTGTGGATGTTACGAAGGGCAACTCTTCTGTCTTGGGAACTGCTGTCTTTGCTGATACGCGCTATGGTGAATTCACTCTCATCAACCTGCCCCCTCCAACTTACTCCAAGACATATACCGAACTCTCTGCTCCATTCAGTTTTGAGGAGCAGAGGTGGTATAAGAGTTACACATTCTGGTTTGAATACTACAATCGAACTAGTGGTGCCACTCCCGAAAGAACCAATGTTACATTCGATAGTTCAACAGTAGTGGGATTCGAGATATATTACGGTACGACTCTTGTTGGCTACGGTACTTGGACCACTTTGGCATCTTTCTATGTCACAAACTCACCTGCTAACAATAGGAATTGGTACTTCAATGCTACAATTGACCTTCAATACTGGCACCTAAATGCTAGCCAGAATCCCTACAAGATTGTGATATACGCACACACCGATGGTTACAATGATCCCACCAACTTTACCATATATCTTACCGTAACTGAGGCAGAAACTTCGTTGTACTCGTATGATGGTACGAGCTTTTCTGAGTATTACAATACGAATTCAGACCATCTGTTCCTGCTGCAGGATTTGACAAACGGTGGCAATGTGACCGGTCTCGAAACATACAACTACACAATTCGTCAGGGTTTGACGGTTCTGAAATCCGGATACATGATTGGCAATTCCAACGGCACCTATACCGTGCCAGCAAGTGCTTTCCATAATATTCCCGTAGGAAGCTACATTCTAACTGTTACCATGGATCGTCAGAACTGGGCCTCCGATGAGATTCAGATGGGCGTAGAGATCACGGAAGTTCCAATGAGTGTCCAAATAACATCCCATTCAGATTATGATTGGTCACTTCAGAGTGATAGCATTACGTTCTTCTACAACATCTCATTGAATGGCACATCTCCCGATTTGACTGGTGTGTCCGTCACGATTTACTGGATTGACCATTCAACTCTGCAGATCCACACTACCGTGAATCTTGTTCTTGACGCGACAGGAGGACAATACACATACAGCTTCACAAGAGATATTGTTCCTGTGGGGGTCTGGGACATCAATGTGACCTGTGTGAAGGACAACTACGCACAGGCAAGTCAAGTCTTCTCGTCAATCACTGTAAATGACGCACCCACAACACTCTCAGCAGTTACAGGGACTTCTGTGATTGTTGATTGGGGTGAAGATGCCTCCTTCGAATTGATGTACGTACGAACTATTGACTCGGCCGTTCTGGTGGGTGCCTCTTGGACGAGCAACTGGACTGCTCCCATCACCATAACCGATCTTGGTAACGGTCACTACGCGATCATTGCTAAGACCCTCATTGAAGCAGATACGTACACTCTTCACATCGAACTCAGTCTTCCAAACCATCAGGAACAGCCTGTTGACTTGACGATACAGATTCGTGTGCCTCTCCAGATATCCTCTGACCACAGTTCTGCTGAGAACCCACTGGAGACATACTGGACGCACAACTTCACACTTGACGTTGTGCTCATGGATATGTCACGGACGAACACGACGGTCGATGGCGTGGATGTGACCTATCACTGGTACATGGAGTATGTTGTCGATGATGCCGGGTCGTTGATTGGTCAGGGTTCTGGTCATTACACAGCCGAACTTGATGCAGCAAAGGCACTGCCTTTGGACCGGCTCTATACCATAACCATCACTGCCAGCAAGACCAATTACATGCCTACGAGCATCACGGTGTTCGTGCGGATAAATGCGGTACCCAATGAGATCATACTCCCTGTCAACTACTTTGAGCAATACTACGCCGATGTGTTCTATGTAAGTTTCTACTGGAACAACACATTGGATAACACGCCAATAACCCGAGCCGACACAGCGACCATCCAGATAATCGGTATTGCTTCGAATGTCACAACGGGCGTGAGTTATGGAAATGGCTGGTACAATGTCAGTATTGATACTCGCGCACTGGGCATGAGCACGACAG
>JAGSHP010000185.1 GCA_029855925.1 Candidatus Thorarchaeota archaeon
CGTAGTTGAGGTGCAGAGCCTGAATGCAGAGCTCCTCGCGCCGGGTACCCATCCGGGCCGACTTGTTGTCTGGACCAAGTCCGCCATCGAGCGGCTGGAAAAGGAGCGACTATTCCTGTGAGAGGTGTGATGCGATGAGAGATCCTAACGAAGTCATTATTCGTCCGGTTGTCACAGAGGCAAGCCTCGAGGCTGTTGATAATGCCAACAAGCTAACATTCTACGTCGCTCTCAAGGCCAACAAGAACACTATCAAGTGGGCTGTTGAGTCCCTCTATGATGTTGTTGTGGAAAAAGTGAATACCCTTATCCTCCCCGATGGGCGGAAAAAGGCGTTTGTGCGACTTGCACCGGAATACAGTGCTGCCGATGTCGCCACCAAGCTTGGCATATTCTAAGGAGGTGCTTGAATGGGTAGACGAGTTCTAGTCCAGCGAAAGGGGAGAGGTACGACTCAGTGGCGCAATCGTAGCCACACGCGTATTGCTCCTGTTAGACATCCGAAGTGGGTTCCCGAAAAGACCTACGTTGGAAAGGTCGTTGCTCTCTATCACGAGCCTGGTAGAGGTGCACCTCTTGCAGAGATCAAGTACGAGGGCGAGTCCAAGCTACACTACATGGTGGCCCCAGAAGGGGTACAGGTTGGGCAAACAATCGAGTGCGGTATTAATGCCTCTCTCGCCAACGGCAATACACTGATGCTTGAACACATCCCTGAGGGTACCCCCATCTTCAACATTGAGGGATCCCCTGGTGATGGTGGAAAGTTCGTTCGAGCCTCAGGACTTGCAGCCACAATTGTTTCGATTGACAAGACAAAGGCGATTGTACGACTGCCAAGTGGCAGACAGAAGGCCTTTAGCCCACGTTGCAGAGCGACTATTGGAATAGTTGCCGGTGGCGGTCGTCAGGAGAAACCATTCCTCAAGGCTGGTGCGGTCTGGCATCACACCCGGCCGAAGGCGCGTAAATGGCCTGTTGTTCGTGGTACTGCTATGAATGCATGTTCCCATCCACACGGTGGTGGTTCGCATCAATCACCAGGTCGACCGACAACAGTTAGTCGACACGCACCACCAGGTCGTAAGGTGGGCAATATTGCTGCACGGCGAACGGGTCGCAAGAACCGCTAGTTGGAAGAGACCTTTTCTCTTCCCCTCTTTTTCTTAATTACTATCAAGTCCAGTTCTATTGTGTATAGTCGGTATTACACACGTCCAAATGTTACCATTGTGCAATTCTCTTTGAGGACTTCCTATGCGTTTGATTGCTGTCCATTTGCCCGAGAGAATTGTGGATGACATTGAGCAACTTGTACAAAATGGTCACTATCCCAATCGATCAGAAACCATTCGGATTGCCATCCGCGATCTTCTCAAGAGAGAGCTATGGGAACGCAAGAACAACGAAACAGTGAGAATCGACGAGGGCCTAAGAAGATGAAGTCGTTCATTGACTCTGCACGGGAACACAGTCGAGTGGAGAAATCATCGACTGCCTCACGGGATGTTGGGCAAGCAAGAATAGTTGTTGTCGGATGCGGTGGTGGAGGGAACAACACAATACGCAGGTTGATGACGATAGGTGTCCAGGGTGCTGAGTGTATTGCAATCAATACCGACAAACAGCACCTCGCAGTGACTCCCGCGCACAGGAAGCTTCTGATTGGCGAGAAGATAACACGTGGTCTTGGTGCTGGCGGTTATCCTCATGTAGGGCAGGCTGCAGCGGAGGAATCGGCCCCACAGATTGCCGAGATAATTCGAGATGCAGATCTTGTCTTTATTGCATCTGGCATGGGTGGTGGTACCGGAACTGGCAGTGCCCCTATAGTCGCAGAGATTGCAAAGAAGAATGATGCAATAGTGGTCGGAGTCGTGACTATGCCTTTTAGTCTTGAAAGAACCCGTATTGATAAGGCAAAGGCTGGTCTGGCCCGCCTTCAAGAATACGCTGATACCGTGGTCGTCATAGACAATCAAAAGTTGATGGAATTAGTTCCCGACCTCCCTCTGGAAGAGGCATTTGGCATTGCAGATGAGGTTCTCGCTGGAATGGTAAAGGGTATCACTGAGACCATCACGCTCCCCAGTCTCATTAATCTGGACTATGCTGATGTCCGCTCAATCATCTGCAATGGTGGGGTCGCTCTCGTTGGAGTGGGCGAGGCCTCAGGTGAAAATCGCGCGGAGGCCGCCATACACAATGCTCTCGAGAGTCCACTTCTTGAGGTTGAGTGGTCTGGTGCCACTGGCGCCCTCATTCACATTACTGGCGGTCCGGACATGTCTCTTGCTGAGGCAAATAGAGTGGGTGAGCTAGTGTCCGACAGGATGAGCTCTGACGCCCAGGTCATCTGGGGTGCTAGGGTCGACCCGCGTCTGAGTGGCGTTTTGCGCGTGATGTTGATTCTCACGGGTGTTAAGAGTCCACAGCTACTGGCCCGCTCTAAGGATGAAACAACCCGTTCATCGAGCTCTTCTGAACATGGGCATCTGCGTGAACTTGGACTTCTCCGTCCCTCCCGCTCATCAGCAGGAGCACTTGATCCACGGAAGATTCGAGCAGATTTGAGGTCGATTGGCAAGTTTCCAGTTTCTTCTCCAAGGTCTTGGGAAGACAGACTCAAACCACCCCCTCGACGTGAAGCTCTCCGGAGAACGAAAGAGACCGAAGAAGTAGAAAAACGTCGTCTTGAGGACCTCGGGCTCCGCAGACTATTGTGAGCGGTCCCGATAGTCATTTATCTGATAAGGCAAGTCGCAGCAGCCTGCCTAATATCAACTAGAGTTGGCCAGAATAACCTGTATCTTACAACATGTTACCTATTCAAGGCCGTGCTGTTCCATCCATTCTTTTGCAATTGCTGCAACTCTCTCATAGAGTGGTCCCGATCCATCAACACCCTCAGGTGTGACTCTGATCTTGTTCATTACAACAATGACCCCAGTATCGGGGAAGAACCGTACACCACCTGGTGGAAACACCTTTTCGAGTTCCTTTGCAAGGCCCTCAAGGCTGACCTCTTTCTCAGTCACTGAGAAGGAAACAATGTGGTTACCGTAGATGAATATTCTTGGGAGACGGGTCTCATCATCAGTAACGACATCAGCCAGTACGAGACTAAGCGTGTTCTGATCAACGCCCTTTAGGACGCCAGTGTAGGTCTTTCCATCGGATGTTACCACTTGAATGGTCGCTCCAATCACGGATGCAAGTTCCCGATTGAAGGCTCTAGTTGCTGCGACTTCTGCCATCTAATTTCACCTGTTTGAAGAATCGTCAAAGGGACAATCGCAATTGGTCGTCTTAAAAGCGATACTCATACGGCAGACACAACAGGATTCGACAATCAATGACTGTTTGAACCAAGACACATCTGATTCGTCAGACACTCTGACCTGTTGCCGCCTGAGAATAGTTATTAACCGCAACATGTGACCTCAACCATCGTAAGGTGAGGTGTCCTATTGACAGCATCGAATGTACACGTTTCGCGGCTCTACCTCAGAGAGGAAGCATTACCTACACCCTTCTGCCCTGGATGCGGTAATGGAATAATCACGAACGCTTTCTTCAAGGCAGTTCGGGATCTTGGTCATGAGGATCTTAGTGGGTTCGCATTCGTTTCTGGAATTGGATGTGGCGCGTGGATTCCATCCCCCCACTTCAAGGCTGACACGCTCCATACAACCCACGGTCGGGCCATCGCCTTTGCTACTGGTCTCAAACTTGCGAGACCCGAACTCAATGTGGTGGTAATTAGTGGAGATGGGGACCTTGCAGCAATCGGTGGAAACCATCTGATTCATGCTGCTCGAAGGAATATCGACCTGACAGTCATCTCGTCAACGAACTTCATCTATGGGATGACCGGAGGTCAAGTGGCACCAACTACCTTTACTGGCGATAGGACGACAACCTCGCCATATGGCAATCCAGAACGACCATTTGATCTTGCTCGACTGGTAGCTGCAGCAGGTGCTAACTATGTGGCCCGTTGGACGACTGCGCATCCTCTTCAAGCAGCACGTTCAATCCGCAAGGCATTGCAACGAAGAGGCTTCTCATTCATTGAAATCCTTAGCCAGTGTCCTACCGCCTATGGCCGTCGGACAGGTGCTGGATCTCCCCCTGACATGATCAAGTGGTTCAAGAGTCTACCAGTCCGTAAGAAGGATGAGCCTATAGTGCAGATGGTGCCCACAAAACATGGTCAGGATCTTGGGGAGTTTGCGGACCGGGATGAACCAGGCTTGGTGGAGATTCTGGCACACTTGAAAGAGCCAAAGAGGTGAGTGATGTGAGAACCGAGATTAGAATTGCAGGCACTGGCGGAATGGGTGTAGTTCTTGCTGGAGTCCTTTTGGGTCATGCAGCCGTTGTTCATGAGGGGTTAGAGGCGATTCAGACACAGAGTTATGGGTCAGAGGCAAGAGGTACAGCTGCAAAGAGCGAGGTCGTCATTAGCGACGCACCAATTCGGTATCCGAAGGTCATTAAGGCAGACTACAGTATCTTCATGTCACAGAAGGCCTTTGATATGTACATAGACGGTGCCAAAGACGGCAGCACAGTCATCATTGATCCCGACCTCGTGAAATGCGATTGCGGTGACCGTTATCACATCATCAAGGTTCCCGCCATGAGAACTGCTGACGAGCTTGGAACCCGTATGGTGTCAAATATGATCATGGTGGGCGCCCTCTCGGCAGTATCGTCTCTCATCTCACTTCACTCTCTGAAGGCATCTCTAAAGGACATCGTTCCCGAACGAACCATAGAGATGAATGTCCGTGGGCTTCATGCTGGTGCTGAACTAGTAGAATAGTATGCTTCCGCCATGTATCAGCGGTAGTATGGTGACTGAGTCGCCGTCGTTTATCCGGGTATCAAGCCCGTCCATCAATGCTATGTCTGCTCCATTGTATAGAATGAGCGACTCTTGGTCAACCATCTCCGGTGTTGGCCATATCTTCTGTGCTTCTGAGTACCTCTCTATCAATTCCACCAGAACCTCCCTGATGGTAGTCGGTTTCTCTGCATTGATGTTTACCTCAGAGGTTCCCAAAGATTGTGCAAGTGGACCCTTGAATACTATTCTTACAGGCATATCACCCATCCCTCATCTACATGATTCTATTGAACGTTTCAGAATAGTCGAGTTTAGGCTCCCCGCCTTGTACGGTCTGTTC
>JAGSHP010000014.1 GCA_029855925.1 Candidatus Thorarchaeota archaeon
CAACAAGCATCCGCCCAGCCAGCCTGATAGATACTACCAGTCAGTTGCCTCGCCGTCCTACTGATCCAGTGGAGGAACTGGTTCTTCTGAACCGCCAGTGTTGATGATAGTGATTCCCAGAACCACAAGCGCGAGACCCACAATGAACGTCCAGTGCAGGGTCTCATGGAGAATGAGGACTGAGAGCAGTGTTCCAAATACTGGCACGAGATTGATGAAGCCGCCCGTCTTTGTTGCACCAAGTCGATTCACACTTCGAAGATAGAAGAAGAACCCGAGGAATGTGACAAAGAACGCAAGGAAGAGAATGTTGAACCAGAACACCGGGTCCTCAATGATCGGCAGTGACCACGGTTCCTCGGTCAGTGCGAATATGCCGAAGATTAAGCATCCAATGATTCCTCCGCCAGCATTGACCTCTGCTGCAGAGAGTCTCTTCATGGCATGTTTGCTTATTGACGAGAAGAGTCCCCACATAGCCATCGCCGACAGGATGATTAGGTTTCCTATGAGATAGTTGATGTTAAAGTCAAGAAGCGCCTGCACCCCAATGACCACTGCGACCCCTAAGAAGCTCAGAATGAATCCCACGTACTGCCAGCGTCTGCCCAGCCGTTCTTTGTGGATGATGTGTGCAAAGAGTGCGATCATTGTAGGATTGAACCCAGCAATGATCGATCCCTGTGCAGCAGTGGTGAACCGAATCCCTGTGAGAAACAATATGCCATAGCCGAAGATGCCTGTGACACCGACCAGAACGAGCATTCTCAGATTGGGTCGCAAGTTTCCCCACCCAACACCTGTTACCTTCAAGAAGATGAGAAAGAAGATGCTGGCAAACAGGAATCGAAAGAAGCCAATTGTCATGGGCGGTGCGATTGTGACGAGTATCTTTGCCGAGACCCATGAGCCTCCCCAGAACAGCATTGCAGAGATGAGTAGGACATAGTCTTGCACCGCTGATGTCATGGGGCATGCCTCTCCCACTTCTCCGCCGTTCCCCCCTTATTATGTAGTTGTCATGAGCAATCAGGTCATCGCAGAGTTTATGTTGCCATTTTTGACGGGGCGCAAAGAGACCAAAGAAGGTGTCTTGATGAACATCGAATGCGAGTCATGTGGTGGAACAGAGTGGGTCGCAACGATTCATGAGCTTCGTATCCGGGGCATTCCCGCCGTGTATAGCGCAATCAAGTGCAAGAACTGCGGTGCGGTCTATCCCATGACCCATCTCGGAACGAGAGTTACCAAGGAGCAGGTCAAGAGCTTTCTACGCTAGCCGCGTCCGCGCCGGTCACTCATCAAGGAGTCCTTTTCTTCTTGGTGCTGGCGCCTTCGCCTTTTTCACGCCGTACACTCCAGCACCCACACATATTGCTGATATTATAATCACAGCAATACCGACCTGTGTTATCGGGGAGCTCATCCCTGGTGGCACATTGAATGGTCCAATAAAGTCCTGCGGCGAGTCCGCCCTGAACGAGAAGTTCCCAGTACTGTTCGTGAACGTTCCCTTCACGCTGAGTGCAAAGAAGCACCTTGTTCCAGTCCCCGTTCCTGCAAGTGTGAAGTTCCTGATGATGTTGACGCCCGGCGACCCCACCTGACCACCTGGGAACTCCACGGAGTCTGCAGTGAGAAGTCCAAACGTGTTGTCCCCTATGTCCTTGATCATCATCAGGGTGACCTCTGTGACATTGACCTGCGAGATGTCCGCCTTGGCTGCCTCAATCGACATGTTGGCATGAATGTTCACATTGAAGGGACTGGTAATGAGGTCCGGAGCAGTGATCTGGACGACCACATCAACATCGGTCGTTGAGTACGTAGCTGGTGCGTACGTGATGGCTGAGGTTGGAAGAACAAGCAACGGGAACAATGCAAGAATCAGGAACGCTCCAATCTTTCTCATCTCACTTACACGCTCGGCCTGAAGATACTCTCGGTGTGTTATTATATTTGACTGCTTGAGTATTCACGAGTCGTGCTCACGGACTCCCGACTCGAAACGTTCGGCGCAGACTTATCAGGAGAGATAGCAAACATTTCACGATCCACAATGAGAACTGAAGCGAATGGTGTGACAGATGTTCGTCATGGTGACATCATCATTGACCGTGACGATGACACAGGTCGCGGGCGCGCTTGGTTTGTCTTTCAGAGAGCAGAGGGGACGGTCGAGTACTACGTGGGTCTCGTATCTCTTGGCCCGTGGCAATCCATCCGCACACGGTATTATAGAACCGTGGTTGTACTTGACGAGTTGGTTCGCTACGCCTCATCTATTGGGGACGATGCCACACGTAGGCCAATCATGCTATCGAGAGAACCATATGGTGATGTTCTCTGGGGGCCGGAGGACCTGGACGCGTTCCTCGAGAAGGATCCAGAGATGATGTGGATGCCTCTCGCGAAGTTCTCATTTGGTCCACCTGCCGAGAACGGCACGGCACCGATTCGATGGATTCACCTTGCCGACTTCTTTCCCGACCCGACGCCTCCCCTCGTCGTCACGAGTCAAGTGCCCTCACGCCCATCTGACCTACATGCGATTGAAGACGCCCTCTTTGCCGATATTGCTGACCAGTTCAAGGACGTACTTCGAGTCCGTCCACATCTCGACAGTGATGGTGCGAGTTTCAATATTCGGTTCCTGGACAAGGAGGGTGTTGAGGTCTCGTGCTATTCAACTGTTCTCTCCGAGGATGCCCGGGCTGTGCTTCGTGACCCTCTCAACCGAGGACTTCCCTACTCTCCGGGAGATGGTTCTCACCTGACTTGGGACCCATATTCAGACATCACCTATGGGGAGATGAGAAACACACAAATTCCTCTCAGATTCTTCGAACCATACGTGGTCCGGTCCGGCGAATTCTTTGGGCTCCCGCTCCCCGAGACCGCATCTGACGTTGCGTCAATGCGAGTCGGCGAGACCGTGGCAATCATCATCCACCACGATCAATCCAGGTGTCCAATGCGAGGTAACATACATGATGCCTGCTGGAGAATCAAGTTCGATGGTCTCGTGGGACCGCGTGTGCGGGAGGTCGAGCAGCAACCTCTGCTGAGTCATATGGTCGTCACGCTTGTCGACGCCCCGTTTCTGGTCGACATTGATAACGCACTACTACATCCAACGATTGCTACGTTTGAACTTGACAACAAGGACCTGAGACCGCCCAAGAGTTTCCTGAGGAATGAGACGCTCAGACAGGCTCTCGTCAGAGCGGGAATCAAGAATGTTCCTCCGCCTCCCCAGACATTCGAAGAGGGCTGGCAGCCGGAGGAGGATGTGGAAGATGACGCTGGCTCTGATGAGGGATGGCAGCCGGATGAAGAGCCAGAACCAGAGGAGGGCATAGATGATCTTGACTCGATATGGTCAGACGAAGGACGCCAGCCAGATGATTGGTGAGGGCTCCTCATCACACGATGGACTTGAGCCACTCCATCACTTCCGAGTATGCTCTGATACGGTTCTCGCGTTTTGCAAGACCGTGCCCCTCATCTGCGAAGCGCAGAAGCTTTACCGGCACGCCTCTCTTTTCCAGCTTCTCGTAGATCTGAAGGCTCTCTGAGAGGGGTACTCGCTCATCGTTGTCCCCCTGAATGATGAAGAGAGGTGTGACTATCCTGTCTACTTTATGAATGGGACTGACCCTCTCCAGTGTTGCCAAGTCCCTCTCGAGACTACCGTACTCAGCCTCTCTCAACGACCTGCGCCATGGCGCTGTGTTGCGAAGGAATGTCACAAAGTTGGAGATCCCCACAATGTCCACAGCCGCTCTCCAGAGGTCTGGGTGCTCCGTTATTGCAGAGAGCACAGCAAAGCCCCCGTAGCTGCCTCCATAGATGACGAGCCTGTCGCTGTCAATGTCAGGGTCTTCTCTCTTGAGAGTGAGTGCGAGATACCTGATGTCCATTATGGAGTCGAGTCGTTTCTCCACGTTGTCAAGATCCATGTACGTTCTACCGTAACCGGTGCTTCCCCTGATATTCGGAGTGATGACCGCGAAACCTCCAGCAACAAAGAACTGCACGACGGGATTGAACGACGGTCGAATCTGCGATTCCGGTCCTCCATGAATTATCAGGACCGCCGGCCATCCATTCTCGGGTCTGTCACCCCGAGGGAGGTACTTGAAGTAGGGCACACTGAGACCGTCAAAACTATTGTAGCGATGCAGTGTTGCATCTGCAAAGTCCTTGGTGCTGAGACCCGCCGTACTTGCATTGGTTGCTCTCCAGCTCTCTCCACTCTCCGTGTCCAGGATCCAGATGTTTGTCGGTTGTGTCGGTGATGAGAGAGTCATGGCAAGATAGCGCCCATCTGGAGAGAGCGAAGAGCCTCGTGAGAAGGACCGGGCATCGCCATGTTCCAGTGCTCCTCTCAACGGAAGCTCCATTCGTTCCAGCTCCGCGCTCCCATCAGGTCTGAAGGTACCTCTATACAGGACGCTGTAGCCATCCTCCTTGATGAAGAAGTATGTCACCTCTGAGTCGCTATCGTATGTCGCCTCTTCGAATTCCCACTTGATCGTCTCCTCGACTGTGGGAATCTGCGTGAACTCTCCGCTCAGAGTCAAGAGAGCCAGTCTCTTAATGTCCGCCTTGTGGTCCGTGGCAACAAGCAATGTCTGTTTGTCGAGAAACCGGACGACGGACCATCTGTCCTTTCTGTCACCGACCAACCCCTTGGTCAGATTTGTGACGGTACCCTTCTCATATAGAAGAAGTTCCTGCTCTGCGTTCCCTAGATATTTCTCCATTACAAGTCGGCGTTCATCGCTTGATAGGGCTGCTGCAACC
>JAGSHP010000310.1 GCA_029855925.1 Candidatus Thorarchaeota archaeon
AGGCACTCCGTTCGCGAGGCGAGCGGCAGGAGTTTGCCAAGAAGAAGATGGCTGAACTCAAGTCTAAGCTATTGGCCCCCCTCAAATTTGGTGCGTAAATCGGCCATCGGGCCGATTTTCTTTTTTAAAAGTGTCTCTGAACGTTCGTAAAACGCTTGTTCTCATTCTGGAATCAGAAACGATTTACTGCAATTCTTTCATTTTGTAACACCACCAGTTACGCTTAATTAGGGATATTTCGGCGACTGGCCAGACGTTTCAGACAGGCTGGGTGCCGAAAAGTGCGAATACTAAAGATGCAACCAAAGTTCTTTCAGGAGTTCATAGAGAGCCTGAAGAGATTCGGAACCATATATGGACCCGTCCGACGAAATGGTGTGTTGAAGTATGACCGGGTGGAATCGGTCGACGAGATAGAGCTTGACGGCGAACGACCAATGATCCCTGTCAAGAAGCTCTTCCATCCGATGAAGTTCAACATGTTCCAGTTTGACAAGGACGGTTTTACTCCAGATTACTCCTCCATTGAGAAGAAGGTAATTGTTGGAGTGCCTCCCTGCGAGATTCACAGTCTGTTACGGCTGGATGAGGTCTTCATGGAGCAACCAGTAGACCCCTACTATGCGAAGCAGCGCGAGAACTCCGCTATTATTGGCTACTCCTGTCTTCCCGGTGATGACTGTTTCTGCAAGAGCACGGGGACAGACATTGTTGAGGAGGGCTTTGATCTCTTCTTCGTGAATCTTGGAGAGTTCTATCTTGTCTGGGTGGGCTCAAGCCTAGGCCATGATATGGTGCTCGAGCGGGAGGACTACTTCGATGAGAACGTTACCCACGAGGACATCGAAGACTACATTGAATGGCGGCAGGCCCGTGACAAGATGTTCAAGGTTTCCTTTGACTTCAAGAGCATGCCCGACATCATGGAGTTGAGTTACGGCAGTCCAATCTGGGATTATTTTGCAGGCAAATGTTTGTCATGTGGCCAGTGTTCCATGGTCTGTCCGACCTGCAATTGCTACACGGTCACAGATGTTCTTGATGTGTCATCTGAACCTGAAGGCCGTCGGGAACGATTCTGGGACAGTTGCATGTTTGTAGACTACAGCCTTGTTGCTGGCGGTCACAATTTCAGAGGCGCCCGTGCGGACCGGCTCAAGCTCTGGTACACGCACAAGATGAAGGCTTTTGCTAATGAATATGGCAAACCTGCATGCATCGGGTGCGGTAGGTGTGTACGAACCTGTCCAGTCGATATCAACGTACTGACAGTTGCTGAGGCTCTGACCAAGATGGAGGTGCCAGCACAATGACCGTTTGTAACCACGAAGACAACAACCCCTTCCAGCCGGAGGCGGCCCGTATCGTTCGACAGCATGATCTAATCAAAGATCACAGATTCTTCCAAGTCCGTTTTGTTGACATGAAGCGTGCGATGTCCTTCACATATAACCCTGGGCAATTCGTCATGCTCTCAATTCCCGGAGTCGGTGAGGCTCCATTCTCTATCTCGTCCACTCCAAGTCGTCCAGGCATTCTGGAGATGGGTATTCGCAGGACCGGAAAACTCACGGAGGCATTGTTCACAAAGAGGGACAATGACATAATCTACATGCGCGGCCCCTATGGGAACGGATTCAATTTGGATCAGATGCGCAATAAGGACATCATCATTGTGGCAGGTGGTCTGGGTGTCATTCCACTTCGTTCAATCCTTTACTATGTCCTCGATAATCGTGACCAGTTCGGTCGGCTGTTCTTCCTGTACGGTGCAAGGACTCCAGAGGAAATGCTCTTCCGAACAGAATTCTTCGAGTTGAAGGAGCGTCACGACATCGAATGCCTATACACAGTCGACAAGGCGACCAGTGAGTGGAGCGAAGATGTGGGCGTTGTCACAAAGCTCTTCGCAAAGCTTCCAGAGATTGACCCTCATCAGACCAATGCCGTCATCTGTGGGCCTCCTGTGATGTACAAGTATGTCATTCAGGAACTTCTGAAGCTGGAGCTGCCCAAGAATCAGATTCAGATGACGTTAGAACGAAGAATGAAATGTGGCGTGGGCAAGTGCGGTCACTGCGCGCTGGACCACATCTACACATGTATCGATGGACCGGTGTTCACATACTGGGACACACTGCACTTCAGGGAGTTGATCTAAGATGAGCGGCGGTAACATAACCAAACCCAAACCACGCGTAGGGATATATGGCCTGACGGGATGTGCGGGCGATCAGCTATTGCTCATCCATTGTGAGGACGAACTTCTTGACATCTTCAATGCCTTTGATATTCGTTCCTTTGTCATGGCCTCAAGCAATCCCATCGAGGAGGACATGGATGTTGCTCTTGTCGAGGGCAGTGTGAGTACTGAAGAGCAGAAGAAGCACCTCATGGATATCCGCAAGCGAGCGAAGATCCTCGTGGCCATTGGTAACTGTGCGACTGTGGGTGGCGTCCAGGCTATGTATGCCCAAGATGGCACCTTCAAGGACCGCATGAAGAAGGTCTACGGAGACATGAAGTTCATTACCGAGCCAATGGAGGGTCAGCCTCTTGATGCGTTTGTCACAGTCGACTATTATCTCCCAGGCTGTCCTATCAGTGCAAAGCAGGCGCTGCCACTTCTCTCACGATTGCTTCATGGTGCGCCTCCGGAGCCATTCCCCCATCCAGTCTGCCACGAGTGCAAGCTCCAAGAGAACAAGTGTCTTCTTCTTGATAAGAAGTTCTGCCTTGGTCCTCTCACCCAGGGTGGTTGTGGTGCGGTATGTCCGAGTCACGGTCTTCCCTGTGTGGGATGCTGGGGACCGCACTCCGATGCTAACTTCAAGGAGCATATCACACTTCTCGAGAGCTTTGGTATGACTAAGGATGAAGTAATTCGTCGTATACGGAATTTTGGAGGTCACAAGATCCTTGCATACATCAAGGACCTATAGCTGGAGGTATTTCTAATGACTAAGACGCAGAAAATCGAGATTGAGCCACTTGCTCGAGTTGAGGGCCACGGCGGCATCAAGGTCGAGATCAAGAATAATGAAATTAAGGATGTTCAGGTGAAGATTCTCGAGGGGCCACGCCTCTTTGAGACCCTTGCCATTGGAAAGACTCCTGCGGAGGACCTCAGCCTAGTTCCACGGATCTGTGCCATATGCAACCTGAGTCACAAGTATGCGAGCCTCAGGGCCCTTGAGAAGGCACTGGACATACACGTTCCCGAAGTGACGCAGACCTATCGTCAGCTAATGCATCATGGTGAGATGCTTGAGAGTCATAGCCTACATCTGTACTTTCTGGCTCTCCCCGACTTCTTCGGATATGACAATGCTGTGGCAATGGCCGAGAAGTATGGTGATGTTGTGATGAAGGCTCTTGCCCTCAAGAAGTTCGGTAATAAGATAATGCGCCTCATGGGCGGCAGGATGATTCATGGTGAAAACCCTGTGCTGGGCGGATTTGGCAAGCTGCCCAACAGGGAGACCCTTCTTGAGCTCAAGGAGGAGGCGCTCACCCACCTTGATTTTGCTATGGAGACCATTGACATACTCGCAAGTCTTGAGGTCCCTGACTATCCTGAACGCGAGACCCAGTTTATCTGCCTCAAGCCCCCTCACGATGAGTACGACTACTATGGCGATATTCTCCTTGCCTCTGATGGTAAGGAGTACCCACTTGAGGACTACAAGAAGGTCATAATCGAGAGAACGGTCAGCCACAGCTTTGCCAAGCGCAGTGCATACAATGAGCGACCATTCACCGTGGGCGCAATCGCACGCGTTCTCAACATTGGGGACCGCCTGAAGGGCAAGGCCAAGGAGGCACGTGACAAACTCCTCAATGAGCGCTGGCACCGCAATCCAATCTACAACAACTTTGCACAGGCGATCGAGCAGGTCTTCTCACTAGAGGATGTCATCCGTATTGTGGACGAGTTGGTAGACAAGGCGCATCCTGAGATCGTCAATGCGGCTCGTGACTCTGGGACTGGTACAGGTGGCGTTGAGGCGCCCCGTGGAACGCTCATCCATCACTACACGATAGAGAATGGCGTTACGGTTGATGCAGACTACATCACCCCCACTGCTATGTTCCTCGACGATATTGAGGCATTCATTCGCAAGAGTGGAGAGAACCTGCTGGCGAAGAATGAGATGGACGGCATTGAATTAAAGCTCGAGATGGTCGCTCGTGCCTATGATCCGTGTATTAGTTGCAGTGCGCATCTTGTTTCGGTCGACATTGAATAGTTTCCACGATGTAACGTGAGGTGGTATTTGTTCCCCCCTCACGTTGTCTACTATTTTTGATAATCGTTTTCGGCACTTGTCTTGTTGCTATGAGAAACGTCGGTTGGCATTAGGTCAACTCAGTATGGAAACAGAAGTAGCACAACAAGAATTGATAGAGTAGTGATGGTGTCCGCGACGGAGCTCTCAATCGGGATTACGAAGTTGTCAGGATTTAGTCCCTTCTTCGCAGTGAGAATGGCGAGCGTGAATGCAAAGAACATCACCAGCCAGACTGCTATGACGTTTGCTGACATGAGAAGCCCCACAAAACCCAAGTATGCGTTGAGCCCAACGCCAAAGGTCAATGCCGCAAGGATGCTATAGCCGACAAACATCACCTCAGATGCCATCCACGATACAGTGACAGCCATCTTCTGTTTGAACAGTCCTGAGAGCCGTGGCGGGAGCGAGCCCATCGTGAGTTCCGTTGTTGTCGTTGAACCAACAATTGACCCCACATCCCCGACAGTGTCTATGAGTGCCGGGTACACCATATAGAGTTCGGGGCGCGTACTGACAATCTGAGTGATTCTGTCAAGAAACGAACCAGTCACATTAACGATGAGTGTGATGATGATCAGTGTCGTGAGGAACTGCCTTAGCGTTGACGTCACGTCCCCATCGTGACGATCTCTGAAGATTATACTGGCTCCTACAATCAGGAATCCCACATCAAAGACCCACATTGCTGGGAGTGAGAGTGGCTGCGTACTGTATGCATCCAAGATGAACAAGTAGCACACAGTCACAAGAATGTCTGCGACAGTCGATACTATGGGGTATGTCACCACGTCCGGATCCAGTCCTCTCCGAACAGACACCACCGAAACAGCTATTGTGATGGGCGAGATCGCAATGAGCGAGATTCCCATGGTGGCCATGACTACACTAATCATTGTGATTGCATCGTATAGGGTGGTATTGAGAATGAATAGTGCAAATATCGATGCGACGCCACCCATAGAGACTGCGCTGGTCAGCGTCAGGAGCACTACAGACTGGATGAGATCATAATATTCTGGAGTATTGTGAAGAAACCGCGGCTTGATTGAGCCGATATGCAGTGCTGTGCTCAGGCGTCCGCTAAAGAGACCGCCTACTGCTCCGCGAGTACTAAGAATCCCGGGGAATACAAGAATTGCCCAAGGTACACGTGTGAATATTCCCAGAAAGACTGCGAGTATACCACCCGCAACGAGGCCGCCGATATCAAACAGAAGTGATAGAAGTGACTGGCCAAAGAATCGTGCCGCCCCTCGTATGCCAGTCGGGCCCGCCGTCATCATCATCACTTCCGGTCATTTCTAGAATCACCCTCTTGTTGTGACCTCTGCCAATCGTTTTCAGTCGGCACTGTTTGGCGCACAAATACGCATTTATGCACTTCGATACACTACACATACAGTAACATTTCATCTACTGCTGAGATGTTCAATACTAGGAGTAGTCCGCTCCGATGTCTCCTCGTAAACGATTCAAACCAATCAAATATGAAGCAATCCCGGTCAGGGAACTTCTCACACGAATGAAGACGCTATCAGAATTAATG
>JAGSHP010000291.1 GCA_029855925.1 Candidatus Thorarchaeota archaeon
GTCGTAAGGGGCTTATGCCCGAAAGGAATTCGGTCTCTCTCGATGAGACCGACATCAAGA
Organism: Candidatus Thorarchaeota archaeon; assembly: GCA_029855925.1. Taxonomy (GTDB): domain Archaea; phylum Asgardarchaeota; class Thorarchaeia; order Thorarchaeales; family Thorarchaeaceae; genus B65-G9. The sequence continues at coordinate 61 of JAGSHP010000291.1, forward strand.
TCCTCAAGATTCTTCAAGATGACTGCAAGAGGCGCATTGCGGACATTGCCAAAGAAGTGGGCAAGGGAATCTCAAGTGTTCATGCCCGGATCAAGGCTCTTGAGAGTCATGGCGTTATCAACGCCTATAGATGTATCATCGACCCTGCGGCCGTACACCGATCCACCCTGGCCTTCATCTTGATTCGCGTCCGGTATCGTGCACCTGGTACTGACGAAGTTCTCTCTCAGCGCGACCTGTGCAGGGAACTCGCAAAACATCCCTATGTTCAAGAGGTGCACGTGCTCAGTGGAGAGTTCGACGTGCTCCTCAAGGTCCGGACCAGTACCGTGGAGGAGATCAATACCTTCATTGTCGACTTTCTCCGAGAGATTCCCGCTGTTGAGAGGACCCATACCATGTTCACCATGGACACCTATCTTGAGACCTCAGAGATTCGCGATCTGAAGGTTCAAAGTTAGGCCTGTTGCTGAGTCTCGCTCATCTATTGTCCCTGCGCAGCTTCGTAGTGACGACCTCGAATGTTAGCGGTCCATGCACATGTTTCCGAAGAGATTAAGTATTGCCTTGTGATGAACCCTCTTTACAATAGACCTCCCCTAAGGAGGCAATATGTAAGGACGTTTGGAGAGATGAGTCGTAAAGTCGCAATCGCAGGCGGTGCGACCACCCCATTTGATTATCCGTTGCATTTGACACCAGAAGCAATGATTGCCAATTGCATCGTCGAGACCCAGCAGGACATTCCTGATTTTCACCTGCGGGATATCGAACTTATGATCTACTCCCACTTCTCGGTACACTTTGGTAAACAATTGTGCCCAGAGTGGGTAGTGCATGATCATCTTGGGTTGGTCGGAGTGCCTCACTATCGAGTTGAGAATGGTGGAAACACAGGTGGGTCTGCACTCTACGCAGCATTCTTGGCTGTGAAGTCAGGACTGTTCGATGTCGTGGGTGTTGCAGGCTGGGAGACAATGGACAATGTAACTCAATCACAGGGTTCAGAGTTCATCGCACTCGCATCTGACACAAGATACGAGGCACTGGCTGGAGGCATATATCCGATCTACTATGCAGCTATGGCCTACAAGTTCATGAAGGAGCACAATCTTACTGAAGAGGACTTTGCTCTTGCTGCCATAAAGAACCGGAACTATGCTGCGGACAATCCCAAGTCGCAGTGGTACCGCGGCGAGTACAAGAAATACAAACGTGATCTCACCATTGATGACGTGATGCAGAGCAGACTGATCAGCTATCCTCTGAAGAGGTATGACTGCTGTCTGATGAGCCGTGGTGGCTCCTTTGCATTGGTCACGTCAGAAGAGTGGGCTAAGAAACACGCTGACGGGAAGTATGTCCTCATCGACGGTGCAGGTCTGTCGAGCTGTACCATTCGTGCCGGTGACCGACTGAACTTCCCCGGCTGGACGGAGCGCTATGGCAAGGGCTATCCCGACATGACCGAGTTTGGTGCCTGCCGGAATTCAGGAGAGGTGGCCTACGACATGGCTGGTATCGAGTACAAGAAGGCTGCCAAGGAGATCGATGTTGCTGAGATTCACGATGCATTCAGTTCGTCCGAGACCCAGATCTACAAGGCACTTCATTGGGCTGACAAGGACAACATCCGCGATTTTGTCCGCGAGAAGAGAACCTTCATGGATGGTGATGTTCCCACCAATCCGGGCGGCGGTCTCATGGGCTTCGGTCATCCTGTAGGTGCAACAGGTATCATGTCTGCAATTGAAGTCTACTATCAGCTCACTGACATGATTCCGAAGAAACACAGGAGTTCCAAGACCTACGTGCGTGATGCGCAGACTGGTCTGGTAAACAGTCATGCTGGAACAGGAACCAGCATCTCGAACTTTATTCTAAGGAGGCCGTAAGAATGGTGGACGATAAACGAATGCACAGGATTCCGGACAAGGTCGAGTACACTGACAAGCACTCTGATGATTTCCGTGGCGATGTTCGTGAGCACGGCTTCCAGTTTGTAGGATATGACTGGGACCCGAAGGAAGAACAGTTCAAAGTCTACCTCCACTATGA
>JAGSHP010000321.1 GCA_029855925.1 Candidatus Thorarchaeota archaeon
AATACTATGATTGCGATGGGTGTCGTGTCAAATAGAGCACGGAGTCGGCTCTCCTTCTCCTTTAGCTCCTTTATGAACCTGATATAGTCGGTCACATCATTCTGAAAGATTAGGTGAGCAGGTTTGCCATCATACTCGATCTTCTTCACAAAAGACTCTACCCACATGACCGAACCGTCTGGATGTACGTAACGAAAACGAACACGTGGCAAGATGAAGAGTCCCTGACTGAGGGCACCACTTCTCTGTTTCAGCAAATGCACATCTTCAGGATGGACACGAGACCATATCTCCTCGTTGGTCAGCCTCAGTGCATTCTCTCTTGTGCAGCCAATCTGTACTGCAAAGGCTTCATTCACGTAGACGTACTTGCCACCCTGCATGATGGCTATTCCTTCAAACGCCTCTTCGACCAGCTGCCTGTATCCCTTCTCGCGCTCTCGCAATTCCGCTTCCATTCTCACTTTGTCTGTGACATCCTGAATCTCAAGCAAGAGAAACGGTAAAGTCATCCCACGAATATTAAATTTATTGCCACGAATCGCAAGGGTTCTCATACCCATCTGCGGGAACTCGACTTTCTCCTCAATACCGTCAATTCTCGTGTCACCGTTCTGAAAACTCTTCATCAGATCCTGAACATTCTGGGTGTTAAAGGAGCCACCTGCCACTTCATAGAAGGGCAGCCCTACTACGTCAATTCTGGACAGTCTGAATGTCTTGCCAAACGACTCATTAGCAGAGATCACACGCAGCTCCGAATCGAGGACAAGCAGCGGGATGTTTATGCTATCATAGACCAGATGCTCGATGCCCCCTGAGAATTGTGGGCTCGCATGAGACTTGGGAATGTCAACCCGTTCCGCCAACACCGCCACAGTCACCTCATCCGGCTTGGTTCTTATCGGAAAATGCATCATCAAGTACCGGCCGTCAGCGGATGGAAAGCTGTCCTCTATAATCGCACGTTCACCTTGGGAAACTACTCTTTCAAATGGGCAGTATCCCGGTGAGTCATTTCTTTCATGAAACACCTCCCAACACTTCCTTCCCACAATCTCCTCCTTCGAGGCTTTGAACAGATCAAGAAGCATTGGACTTGCATCGTGGATGACATGGTCCCGGTCCATTATAATCGCAATTGTATTGATGTAGTCCAGCAGGTTGGCAGTATCATTGCGATTATCTGACATGAGTTACACTCCGGCGTACGAAAGTTGGCGATGGGTGGCATTTATGAAGTGATGGGTTGGTATCTATATGTATCTGTGACAGATGAGTCATTCTATAAGGTTATTTGTCTGGCCCTTCGTGTGTTCTACGAGTCTCCTTGTCAACGAACAATCACGAGCTGTTGATTGGGTCATCATTGACCTGTTGGCTGGTACTCTTCTCGTTTTGAGAGAAAGACTCATCTGTGCAGTCCACAGATGATGCTGTGCAACGAACGAGGTTTGACATTGATGATATCCGAACCAATCATGCTGGAACCTATTGGTGTGATCAGAACCGAGTTTCACACGAGCAGCGGCCTCCCCATTCAGGCTTCAATGTCCGATGCTGAGGGCATTGTGGAGCTGTATCCCTCCTTTGTTGAGGGTCTTGCCACGCTCGAACAGTTCTCGCATGTCATCCTCATCTACTGGTTTCATAGGGCGCGACCCGTAGACTTGACAGTGGTCCCGTACATGGACACACAACCTCATGGTGTGTTTGCGACACGTTCCCCCTCACGGCCTAACTCGATTGGCCTCTCCACAGTCGAGCTCTTGGAGATTGACGGTCCACTCGTCCGTTTTCGTGGTGCTGATATGTTGGATGGGACACCACTTCTTGATATCAAACCATTTGTCCCGGAGTTCGACAATCGGGAAGGATCTAGCTCTGGTTGGCTCACAGAGTACCTCCACAAGACTCCCCGAAAATTTTCAGACGACCGTTTCGAAGCATAATTGGGCCGAGTTCTTCCGTCTACGTATAGTGATGTCCAATACTTTGCTGGTGCTGCTTCAGAGGCGAGCAGTCAGTATCAAATCGTGTGGAATTATGTTCTGCTCGAATCCATTGTGAATTCCTGTTGTAAAACGCAGTATTGCCATCCTTTCATTGACGCGGCCCAAATATGAAGGACCAAGATATGGCATGCCACCAACAGTTATCATGTTTGATGAGCTACCGCTATTACAGCCGTGTTTGAGCAAAGCTAATATCCTCATGCTATACAATCGAATACACACCACTTTGGTGTAGGAGTTACTATAGGGTGAAGCATGATAGACCACTGTTAGTCTACTTGATAGTATTAGGACTCGGACTGCTTGCATTCACGCCAGCAGTTTCAGCGTTTTCCCTTTCTCAGACTGGGAGTGTTAGTGTTAGGATTGATGCACCTGCAAGTGTAATTGTGAAATCCCGCGTGACTGTAACGGTCACCGCCGACAAAACCGCCAAAATCTACCTTTACATTGATAGGGCGCTAAAGGCACAGACCTATGGTCGGAAGTTGACGTACACTTTCATCGCCGGGCAAGTTGCTGAGTATCAATTGTCTGCTGTTGGTTCTGTATCCCACTTCGGAAATAGTATCATCGGATCTGATTCTTCCACTATCCATGTCAAGTCAACGTATGACTACGGCGCTGACGGAGCTCGACATCCTGCTGACTCGGATTTGCATGCCTTTGCATTAAAGGCTCTTAAGTATGGTTATAAAAGACTTGGAATCGAAACAAACAGGCCAACTACTGCACAGAAGGTCAAAGCTTTGAATGAGTTTGCCATGAGTGTTCTATCACACTTCTATGAACCTGATACGGATGCGAAGACCGACCTAGAAGTGTTGCCTGCATTTGGACGTTTCGACCCTCACAGCACTCAACCATATCGGCCTGGGCACAATGGTGTTCCTGATGTGTCATTTGATTGCAGAGACATGGCTGCATTCGTGTCAGGATTGGCCAGGAGTGTACATCTTCGTTCGATGATGCTATCGATACAGGATGGTCGTCGCCAGCACATGGTCACTTTGGTATATGGAATAACTCGGATATACAACGGAAATTCCAATAATGGATGGTTCTTGATAGACGCTGCATATCTTCGAAGTGGGTACAGCACTCTAGAAGAAATACAATCAAAATATGCACCCCAAGGGCATGATCACAATTTGGAACGATTCAACATAATCTGGGACATTACTCCAACGCATTGGGGTACTGGTGCAGAAAAGCAAGAAACCGCTTGGATTGATTGGGACGATGGATGGAACGGTATCATTGCTACTAACGACAAGTTCATAGACCCCCCTGGAATCGCCCTCTATGCGTCCAACCCATACGGATTCACATGCTCGTACAATCCGTCAGGAATCACAATATGAACTGAACTCATGAAGGTCGGGAGTGGATTCCGACCTTCTTTCAGATATTTTATAGGAATCAATACCTCTCCGATATCTCCCGCAATATTCTCTATGTCTGTATCTTATACTGAATCCTGAATCTTGCATCTCTGAAATGATGACGGAACGACTAAAATGCACAGTTGCATATGTTTCCGTGACGCCGACTTGCTCAATCGGGCTTCGCCTCTTGATATCATACCGTTTGTCCCAAGCTTGATAGTCAAAACGGAGTCAGCTCCGGTTTGTTGTCAGAGGAACTCCGGGCGAAACCCTAAATATGCTCCGATGACAGTTTTGAGGTTCAGTTGTATCTGTCGCTTCTCTCTTGAAGAAGAGAATGCCTTTTCACTACGCGATTATTCATTGAAGTGGAATTCTCGTAGGCTTTTCCACTTTATACCTATTGATGGACAAAAATGGAGATGACAGAAGTTCCAATAAACTGCTGTCAACAAGATTGCGACCGAATTAGAGTTTCTTTGCCACCAGCGCAGTCAGGTCTGCGAGACGATTGGAATATCCCGCCTCGTTGTCGTACCATCCGAGAATCTTCACAAGATTGCCCTGTACTGCTGTGGTCAGCGAATCAAAGGTGCAAGAGTGTGTGTCTCCAATGTAGTCTGACGAGACTAGTGGCTCCTCGGAATACGCCATGATCCCTTTGAGTTCGCCCTCTGCTGCCTTCTTGAATGCTGCGTTGACCTCCTCGATTGTGACCTCGCGTGAAACGGTCGCAACAAAATCGACCAGTGAGGCGTCCATCGTAGGGACGCGAATGGCCATGCCGTCCAGTTTGCCCTGCATCTTGGGATAGACCAGACCGATCGCCTTTGCCGCTCCAGTGGTCGTGGGAACGATGTTCCAACAAGCCGCTCGTGCGCGTCGAAGGTCTCTGTGTTGCATGTCCAGAATTCTCTGATCGTTGGTCACCGAGTGAACGGTGGTCATCAGACCGTGAACGATTCCGAAGGCCTCATCCAGCGTCTTGACCATTGGCGCAAAGCAATTAGTTGTGCATGAGGCATTTGAGATGATGTGATGCTTTGCCGGGTCGTACTGATCGTCATTGACCCCCAGAACAACCGTGAACATTTCCCCCTTTCCAGGGGCGCTGACGATGACCTTCTTCGCACCCGCCTTCAGATGCTTCTCAGCGTCCTCTGGCTTTCGGAATAGGCCAGTGGACTCGATTACAATATCCACTCCCAAGTCCTTCCAGGGCAGCTTCGCAGGGTCGCGCTCCGATAGAACCTTGATGTCATGCCCGTCAACCGTGATGACGTCCTCACCGTAGGTGACCTCTCCCGGGAACTTGCCCATGACCGTGTCGTGCTTGAAAAGATGTGCAAGCGTTCGTGCATCCGTCAGGTCGTTAATCGCCACGACCTCAAACTCGCTCTTCTTCAGTGCAGCTCGAAGATAGATGCGTCCAATCCGCCCGAATCCGTTGATTCCAACTTTAACCGTCAATTTCTTCCACCGTGCCTGTCGAGATGATGTGTGCGGTGTTGTCATATGGGCTATATGTTTTACTGTTGGACTGCATCCTG
>JAGSHP010000440.1 GCA_029855925.1 Candidatus Thorarchaeota archaeon
AGAGTACTGCAAAATATGTAATTAGAGCTCGGATCGAGATTGATGGTGTAGTCGATAAGCCAGATGTCGTGGGGGCCGTCTTCGGTCAAACTGAGGGTCTTCTGGGAGAGGACCTCGACCTTCGTGAACTTCAAAGAACCGGACGAATCGGTAGAATTCAGATTGGTATCAAATCGGAGGGCGGCATCAGTAAGGGCGAGATTGTCATTCCCGTATCTTTGAACAAGACCGCCACAGCAATACTTGCAGCAGCCCTTGAAACGGTTGACAGAGTGGGGCCGTGCACAGCCAAGGTCACACTTGAAAAACTCGAGGACATTCGAGGTGCCAAACGTCGAAGAGTTGTCAGTAGAGCGATTAGCATCCTTAAGGGATGGGAAGAGGATATTGCTCCCGGGACCGAAGAGATCACTCAGGCGGTATCAAAGGCGGGACGAAAGTCCATTGCCAAGTATGGCCCAGACAAGCTACCTGCAGGGCCAGAGCTGATGAGCAGCGATGAGATAATCATCGTAGAAGGCAGGGCGGACATCATTAATCTCATGAAGAATGGTATAAACAATACCATAGCAGTCGAGGGAACTCACATTCCCAAGACGATAATAGATTTGACGAAGAAGAAGGACAAGACGATAATAGCGTTCTTAGATGGCGACAGGGGCGGCGACCTAATCCTCCGAGAACTCATGCAGGTTGCGCGTGTTGATTATATTGCAAGGGCGCCAGAGGGGAAGGAGGTTGAGGATCTCACTCGAAGAGAGATATCCAAGGCACTCCAAGCAAAGATTCCTGCCGACCAAGCACTTGCTCTTGTGAGCGAAAAGCGGACACCAACTCCACACAAGAGGCGACCAGCCAAGAGAACAACACGTCAAAGGAGGGGGACTGCGACAGCACCTCCTGAAACGTCAGAGGAGATTCGTCGAACGCCTAGACCTCGAACTGCAAGCAAGCCATACTTCGAGATCGATGAGGTATTCATTTCGAAGATTGACACGATTCGCGAATCGTTCAAAGCGATTATCTTTGATGAAAATAAGGAGGTCATCATGGAGTGCGGAGTCGCCGACTTGGCTAAACATCTTGAGAGCCTTGATTCGGTCAGAACAATCGTCTTTGACGGTGTTGTGACCCAACGTTTGGTCGATCTTGCAGCAAAGAAAGGGGTCACTCTACTAATTGGTGCGGCTGTCGCCGATATAGAGAGCAAACCTCCTGGACTCAAGTTCTTCACATTCGAAGAGGTTGAGAAACGTAGAAGAAGCTGATTCATTGAAACAGAGCGGCTCTTTAGTAAGAGAGCCGGTTCTGTTTGCTCTTTTTGTGCGTGCTAGCATTGCAATGTATTACTCACAATTATGACACCATAGAAGCAAGAAAGAGCTGTACTACAGCTGAGAGGCCAAATAAGTGTCAGAACTCCTGAGTCATATCGCAACTACTGAGGAAATTCGAATCTCTCAAGACCCATTTGAGAGAATTATCGGCCAGGAGCATGCTGTAATGTTAGTAAGATCTGCAGTCTTGCAGAGAAGACATGTTCTCTTGTGTGGAGAACCGGGAATAGGAAAGTCGATGTTGGCTAAGGCTGCATCTACTCTGCTTTCACCAGCAAGAGAAGAGATCAGGGTCAGGGCAAATCCTGTTGCGCCAAATCGTCCGGAGGTTGTAATCAGAACACTGGTGGAGGATGTGGACAGGGATGATCAGTATCCAGAGGATGTGTTCTATATTCGCCCGGAGGAACTTCCCTACGATGTTGCAGTAGAAATGGGATACCGATGCCCTCATTGCGGAAGCCTATCACTGCCAGAACAGGGGGTGTGTATTGACTGTGGTTCTGCGAAGCGATGTGATTGGAAGGAGGAGAATTCATATCACGGTCTCTTTAGAGCACTGAATTTGATACATGAGAGGGCTGAAACTACAGTAACAAGAGTGGATAAGCAGGCTGATGGAACGGACACTCTGGTGATTTATCAGAGGGACAAGTTTGATACTATCAAGGTCATTTCAAGGACAACCACTCAAAGCGAAGCTGTGACTGAAGCATATGATGAGTTCACAATCGTTCCCCGCAGTGCTTCAAGATTCATTCGAGTCAGCGGGGCGAGCGCAGTTGAGCTTCTTGGTGATGTTCGTCACGACCCATATGGAAGTGCGGATGGTCTTGGCGTACCACCACATCAACGGGTCGTTCCTGGAGCAATACATGAGGCACATGAAGGAATTCTCTACATCGATGAAATAGCAACACTTGGTCCCCTTCAGAAGCATCTGCTTACAGCTATGCAGGACAAACGGTATCCAATCACAGGACACAATCCACACAGTTCCGGAGCGTCTGTACGTGTGGATGACGTGCCGTGTGATTTCATTCTCATTGCATCGACCAATTTGGAGGACCTCCCAGGGATTCTGCCTCCTCTAAGATCGAGGATTCGTGGCTATGGATACGAGATCTTATTGTCATCATGGACCAAGAAGACGCATGATGCTGTGGACCAACTTGTCCGATTTGTTGCACAGACAGTTCAAGAGGACAGAAAGATACCCCATTTCACTGCAGAGGCTGTGGGGGAGATTGTTTCAATTTCGGAGAGAATGGCACTGAAATTAGATGGACAACCGGATTCTCTCACTTTGAGGCTCCGCGAACTTGGAGGCGTCATTAGAATTGCAGGGGATCTTGCCGTTCAAGATGGTGCTGAATTGGTCTGCCCGGAACACGTAAAGCGGGCGGAGGAACTCGCATTCAGAAGTGAGATTGAGAAACTTTCAAAGGGTCAGGGACATCTTGCAGACGCACATGACTACGGAAGCTATTTCTTATGAACTGAAGAGGTCTATCTGAATTACGACTGCTATGAAAACGTAGATGTTCATAGACCATATGGACAGTTTGGACGGTAGTAACTTGAAGATACTGAAACGTAACCTCAAAGAGGGACGCATCACCATCAAGATTGAAACACTTGATGATCTATGGCATCTTTACAACACGGTGATGCCCGGTGACAAGGTCATCTCACGCACAACTAGAAGGATTCGAATAGGTGGGGAGGACGACCGCAAACAGGAGAGTATCAGAAAGCCTATGACACTGGTCATTGAGGTTGAGGACGTTTCATTTCATAGTTTTTCCAATCGCGTGAGAATCAAGGGCAAGATTATGGAGGGCCCTTCGGACCTAATCAGCATTGGTTCGTATCATACCATAAACATTGAGATGGGCAACATACTTACAATAATTAAGGACCGATGGCCGAAATACATTCTAGACCGATTAAAGAATGCAGAGAAGGCTGGAGCAAGGCCTATTGCACTGTTGGTGACAATTGAGGATGGTACGGCTGAGATTCTACTTGCTGCAGACTTTGGTATCAGAGAAGTAGTACGCATCCGAACAAGCATCTCAAGAAAACGGGGAGACCAGAAGAGCTATGATGCAACGATGAGAGAGTTCTTTCAGGAAGTGGTCACTGGTGTGCGCACTGCACTTGAGCAGAACAATATTGGGTTGATAGTGATCTGTGGTCCAGGTTTTGTCAAAGACCACTTCCGAGAGCATCTCCTCTCCGCAGGAATAAAGAATCTTCCACCAGTCACTGTTGAGTCGACAAATACTACAGGAATTCCCGCAGCAAAGGAGATTCTTTACAAGGGGGTAATATCGCGAACTTTATCCGATCTAAAAATTGAAACTGAAACTCAATTGGTTGAGGAGGTACTGACTCACATCGCCAAAGATGATGGTCTTGCCACGTATGGAGATGCGGAGGTTGCCAGGGCTGCACAATATGGAGCAATCGAACATCTACTCATCACTGACAAAAAGCTACGTGGCGCAGAAGATGACAAGAGAAGATGGCTAGATAGGGTCATCAGAGATACGGAAAAATCCGGTGGTAGCCTGCACATAGTGTCAACGGAACATCCAGCGGGCGACCAACTGAACCATATTAGCGGTATTGCAGCCATCCTACGCTTCAGAATTGACCACTAGATCAGAGTGGCTCGAAGAGTGTCTGGAATCGGTCCCAGGATGGATATTCGAAGGCAATACCCATTTCAACATCAGTACTAGGGGGAAGACGGACCCTTAGCTCGGAGGCGATCTCGTCCAAAATCCATGGGGCAATCTCGATACGCTTGCGCATCTCATCAATATTCAACAAATCATCCGGCACCTCGAACTCCTGCTTTAGGATATTTGCAATCCCCCTCAGCATTGAAGAGTCTAGTTGCGAACCGTGTGGAGCACGGATCACTCCAAGAATCAGCAGTGGTTCATCATCGTCCACTTCTTCAAACTCTCTCTTTACATGTTCAAGGCGCCTCTGGAGACGGTTGCGCATCTGTATGGCATCTTTGAAGAGTGCAGTGCAAAAGTGCAGAGAGATTCGTTCCAAGTTGGAGGCGCCCCATTTCAGGATCTCAGAGGCGGTCTCAGCACTCCCCAGAATGCTTGCTGAAGAGATGGATCTGAGCCTGTAACCCCGACGAACCAAGTTCTCGAAGTTGGTTTCACTTGCCTCGAGCTCGTTAAGATTTACAAATGATAGACCGTAGTCTTGAGCGCGAAGGATTACTCTCTTGATTCTTTCAATCTGACCCGGGATGACTGGAATCTCTAGTCCAACATCAAGTCCAACATCGCGAGCAGCCTCTATGCCGGACCAGTCATTCCTTTGGGGGTGAAATCGAATCTCATCAAGCCCGGCTTCGTGGAGCTGTTTCATCACGTCCATGTGAGCATCAGATTGGGAGGTGTATAGGTGAATGTGGAAATCCGGGCCAAATTGCTCTTTCAATAGGCGAATATAGTGAAGAGTGCGTTCCAATCGACAGAGTGGGTCACCGCCACTTATCCCTGCACCCTCGGCACCAATGGCAAGCACCTCTTCAAGGATGTCCGAGTCATCCGAAACAGGAGTTTCATCAGCAAATATGACGTCTTTATTTGCCTTCTCAGCTGACAGGGGGCAATAGAAACAAGATGCACTACACAGTCCTGTGACAAAGAGGACCATCTTCGAACCACGGGTGCAAAACTTGCAACCCGTGGGGAGGTCTCCCACAACAATTGATTCACCAGGCAGTTTTGTGATCTCTCGAACCATTATAGATGGCCTCCCCGACGTTCAATTGTTCTTCGAAGAGCAGGGATACTATCGCGCAGGCGAGTAGCAAGTTCCTCGAAGGTAGCGTCCTCGGGAACAGTGCGTGTAAGAAACACGCCAGTTCGACCAATCGAACTACGGCGGGTCAGAACGCGTACACGTTCTTCCGCTATGTCAATGGAGACCCCAATAGCCCTTGCTACTTGTGGTTCCCGCCCAATTACTCCATGCTCCAGATGACCATCTTCAGTGGGTTCAATGAGAATGAGGCGTTTGTCAACGCCAAGCACACGTAGATCCTCATAAAGTTCCTTGAGAGAGAGGAGTCCACCCCATCTATAGAAATCAAGTTCACGGCTCCACATCTTGAAGAGAGGGAATGAGATAACAACATCATTCTCGAGATGGAGATGCGCCTTCAATACGGAGGAGGGGGTTGCCTGCACAATCTCACGATGAATTCCCGGGCCCACTGCGAGCTCAATTCGATAGCTTGGCACTAGTTCGGGCACGATTATGTCGATGTCGGAGGTGGGGCTCACATCGCCACGTGCGACGGACCCATAGACAAACGACTTGATTCCGTTCTTGTCCAGCACGCCCATCACTTCAAGAGCGCGTCTTCTCAAGTCTTGGAGAGTGCTCCAGCGAGAGGAATCGTATATGATTCGGCGAGAATCATTGAGGTGCTCTGGCTGTTTACTCACTCCAACTCACCTGCCATCTATCTCCTCGAGTATTTGACAGACTTTGCAAATACGGCCCGTGGTCGGTGAGCCACAGCGCGCACAGGTATTCTGTAATCCCGGTGCGATTTGTTCGGATAATGAGGCTGCGATTGCATCTCCCGAGTGCAGAGTGGCTAGGAGCGTGCCCGGCCTCTTGTATTCCATCTGCCCTAGAAATGCACGCACATCATTCCGGTAGGCGTCTGATGCGTATGGGCAGGGAATGTCGTGAAAAGGAAGGTCCAAGAAGTGCGCATATGCTACTATATCACGCTCTGACAGCTCCATCAGAGGCTTGACCCGAGGGATGAAACCATCAACTGACAGTTCGCGGGGGCGGTTCGTACGTACGATGCGCATAGCATCGCCTCTCAGAATGTTCATCAAGACAGTCTGTGCCTCGTCATCAAGATTATGACCAGTGGCAACAACATCAACACCAAGTTCTTTGGCGGCCTCGTTTATTGCATGGCGGCGTAGCACGCCACAATATGAACAGGCACCTCGTCTGGTCTCGCCACGGTTATGTACAATCGAGTCAAGTGTGTGGCCGAATAGTTGCTTGAAAGACACCACATGAAGGCTCAAATCCAACGAATTGACAAGTGATCTTGCTGCTTCCAAGGCCTTGTCGCGGTATCCCTGAATTCCCTCATCTATAGTAAATGGATGAAGAGTTGCTCTCGGAAAGTCAGCCTCAATGTCATGAAGAATCTGCAGTAGAACGGCACTATCCTTGCCTCCAGATATGGCAACCCCGATACGGTCGGTCTCTCGAAACATCTTGCGTTTGTTGATTGTGAGACGAACACGTCTTTGTGTGGTCCGTATCAGACAGGTCTTACATAGTGCCTCAGACGTATATCGTCTGAAGTATATGGCAGGGGCGTCGCATTTTGAACAGGTAAGAGCCATCAGTTTCTCAATATGACACTGATGACCCTATCAGTTAAGATTTGTTACGTGTTCATTAGAACAGACCCTTCCCAAGCCACAGACTGAAACCGATGCTCAATAGGATGATAGCTAGGGAAACTATGCGCAAGGGCCACATGATCCTTTGAATTGTCCGCTCATTCTTGATGATCAGACTCAGACCGTTAGACAACAGCTTGTCCCCATCAAGGAGGGGGATGGGTAAGAGATTGAAAACAGCAAGGGAGAACAGGATAACAAACGTCCATACGAGAGTCTGCTGGAGGTGAAATGGAAACATTGGTCCACCGGGTATCCATTCCCAACCAGGTTTTGGGCTCCAATAGTCAGACCCATAGATCCCAATATACCCTCGTGTTGCATTCGCATCACTAGCAGCAAGAGTTATCGTAATATTACCATGCTCAAGCGTAGTGATAACGAGGGTACTCCCCGCGGTTGTGTTGACCATGAATTTGGACACATCATACCAAGTTGAGATTCGTGTGCCATTCAGGGACGTGATGACATCCCCAACCTCGAGAGCCTGCGAGGCGGGACTCCCTTGTGAGATGTCATATATGTAGGCCCCGCTAGGGGGATTATATCCCACTGACATCAACGCTCCAAAGTTCATTATCAGTAGCATGAATATGAATGCAAAGATTAGGTTCGAGTACGATCCGGCGGCAAGTAGACGCATTCGTGCCTGAGGTGTTGCCTCCTTCTCAAAGACCTCCTCATCCGGTTCAACAAATCCACCAAATAAGACCAGGAAGAAGAGAAGGCCCGAACTCTTGATGGGAATATCATCCCTTGATGATGCAAGTCCGTGTGCAAATTCATGGGTGATGAGGGCAATGCCAAGACCAATCAACATGTAGATGAGTGGGAGACCAGTGATAGTGACTCCTGGAATGATAGGCACGACTCCGCCAGCAGAAGTAGGTACAATGAAGAACTTGATGAGATTATCAAGGAACATCCAAAAACCAAAGATCATTCCGATAAAGCCCACACCAATTCCAATGTTGAAGAATGCGCGGGGAATCTTCTTCCCCATCTTGGTCAGAAACGCATTCAATCGCTCCGTCTTTAGAAGAATCATGAATGGCGTACCAGCCTCGATTCCCCGTTCCTTGAACTTGTCAATGCCAATGATCTGTGCGACTACGTAAATTAGCAGATAGATTGCAATGATGATGGCAATTACGGTTAGCGAGTCCAAATAAATCACGTTCCAAATGAAACATCTCGACAAGCCAAGAAGTTCCGCGATATAATGCTTGTGCAGTGTGCACAGCACGATTCTTGTTTGCATATCGAAAGCCTCATAAAGTGTTGGCAAATCGCTACGGCGTTGTCCATGCTGGACGTCCAAGAAAAACTAAGGTTGGCGAAAGAAATATGCCGTTCAAGCTTGTAATCTCTGACCCAGAAACAGGAAAAGCAATCCAGTATGAGTTGGACGAGGCTAAGACTAATGCCCTCGTCGGAAAGGTGGTCGGAGAGATTGTCGAGGGTGATGTGATTGGGTTGCCGGGATACAAACTCAAGATTACAGGCGGCAGTGATTCATCAGGTTTCCCCATACGCCCAGATGTCCATGGCAGTGGCAAGAAGAAGGTCTTAATTCGCGGACCACCAGGATTTCATCCCAAGCGGAGAGGGATTGCTCGCCGAAAGACCGTACGTGGTAGGGAGCTCGATAAGGACATCGTACAGGTCAACATGCGAATTGAGCAGAAGGGATCAACCCCACTTGAAGAACTCGTTATGCAGGCAGCGTAGTTGAATGATTGCTCATTCTAACAAAACACAAAGAGGGCTCCGCTAGATGACGGAGCAACCATATACTTCATATGGACTCTTAGAGTGAAGCACAGTGTAACAAGGCCAGTGGAAGTGAAACGTGAGTGACAGGAAAATACGAAGGACAATCTGAGATCAATATTGGAGCACTGGGCCACGTCGACCACGGAAAGACGACACTAGTGGAATATCTTACGGGAGAGTGGACTGACCGTCACTCAGATGAGATCAAACGAGGCATTTCGATCAAGCTTGGGTATGCAGCAACGACTCTGTTGAAGTGCCCATCATGTCCTGAACCTCAATGCTACACAACTGCACATATTGCAAAGGATGGGAAGTGCCCTCATTGCGGAGCAACTCTTGAGGTTCTTCGGGAGGTGTCTTTTGTAGACAGCCCGGGTCACGAGTCACTCATGGCCACATGCCTTAGTGGAGCAAGTCTCATGGACGGAGCGATCTTGGTGATAGCAGCCAATGAGCCCTGCCCAATGCCACAGACGGCCGAACATCTCCACGCCTTGGAGATTGTGGGCGTCAAGAGGATTATAATTGTTCAAAATAAGATAGAGCTGGTGTCTGCTGAACAGGCAAAGGAGCACTATCGTCAGATCAAGGAATTCATCAAAGGCACTTCGATTGAGGATGCACCCATCATCCCTGTATCTGCGGTCTTTGGTGCAAACGTGGACCTACTCATTCAGAAGATTCAGGAGATCATACCAACACCCGAACGTGATGAAAATGCACCTCCAAAGATGTTCGTGGCAAGGTCCTTTGACATTAACAAACCCGGAACTCTCCCACAGGACTTGAAGGGGGGCGTAGTGGGCGGCTCAGTCGTACAGGGAAGGCTAAGGATTGGAGACGAGATAGAGATAGCTCCCGGGATGAAGACCGATAAGGGATTCGAGCCCATTCGTACTAAGATTGTGAGCTTGGTTTCTGGTAGTGGGAACTATCTTGAAGAGGCGCATCCTGGTGGACTCATTGGAGTGGGTACGAGCCTTGATCCATCAATCACTCGGGCTGACCGCTTAGTGGGCAATGTCGTAGGAAAGGTGGGAAAAATGCCCAAGACTGTTAGCAAACTGACGATTCGCCCAGAGCTCATGCAGCGAGTGGTTGGAATGGAGAGAGAAAGAGAGGTAGAGAACCTGAGACACAATGAGCCATTGATGCTGGTTGTTGGAACCGCAGCAACAGTGGGAGTCATTACAAGACTCCACGGCGAAGAGATTGAGCTCACATTGAAGAGACCCGTATGCGTGGAGGCCG
>JAGSHP010000227.1 GCA_029855925.1 Candidatus Thorarchaeota archaeon
AACATTCTCCCCCAGCTCGGCTCGCTTGGGTCGGTCAGACCCAGAAACGATAGTCCGGACTCGGACAGGATTGCGCCCACAACGCCAAGAGTGATATCTGCGAACAGCAGA
The DNA here is from genome assembly GCA_029855925.1 of Candidatus Thorarchaeota archaeon. Lineage (GTDB taxonomy): Archaea > Asgardarchaeota > Thorarchaeia > Thorarchaeales > Thorarchaeaceae > B65-G9. Next base: position 112 of record JAGSHP010000227.1, read on the forward strand.
TTGCTAATATTGGGGAATATGTGTCGGAACATGATGTATGTGTCACTTGCGCCAATTGCCCTCGCGCTCTCGACATAGGCCTTGTTCTTTTCCGACATCACCTGCGACCGAATCAGTCGTGACGTCCCCGTCCAGCCTAAGATTGCAATCACCACGATGATGTTTTGAATCGTCGGCCCAAGGAATGCCGCCAAGACCATCATGAGCGGTAGTCCGGGAATCACTAGAAGAAAGTCGACTATGCGCATCAGAATCTCATCAATCTTGCCGCCGAAGTATCCAGCAATCAATCCTACAACAAGTCCGACGATTGTTGAGAGAGCAGTGGCAAGAATACCAATCGTGAGGGAGATACGAGACCCAAAGACCAGTTGTGCCCAAGCGTCAGCACCCTTGTCAGTGGTTCCAAGAGCCCCAAAATAGTCGCCATAGGCATAGAGGCTTATGCCACTGTACCGAGCCGTTACAGTACCGTTGTAGTTCTCGTACTCGAAATAGAAATTGCGAGTCGGCGCAAGGCCTATGGCAAGTGTCAGAGTGTCCGAGGGATCCTCTTGACCAGTGCCATGATCGACCATTCCGGCAAATGCCTCTTCCATGTCAAAGTAGTTGAGGTCGACGACTCGTTCTTGGATAACGCTCGTATAGGGCGGAAATGACTTGTAGATCATTCGCCAGTTGCCGGATGAGTCAATCAGCCAGACATACGTCTTGAACATTAGTCCACCGTCTTCCCTTGTCGCAAAATCACCAGTGAGGAACATGGAGACGTTGAACGAGACGATGACATCGTTCGGTAGTCGATTGTAGGTCCAGTTGAAAGACTGTGTGAAATAGATGAAGTCACGAGTGTCCGGCATCTGACTCTCAGCAGCAAACGGAAGGACGAAATCTGGCCGGTCACCAGCATGATGGTCCCATGTGAGATCTATGTAGTTGTAATCGTTCGCGCTTGATGCAATATGATGCGTGCCGGAAAAAGAGGAGGAGTTCCCATATGTCGCAGGCCCATATGGTCGAATGTAATTCGTCTGCATCGGGTCGAGGTGGTCGTAGGGTTGAGAGAGCGTGGGGTCCGGCAGATACTCGCGATTCTCGACTGCACCAGGATCAAAGGTCCGCATCCACTCAGGAGCAAGGAACGGTGGAGCAATCTTTGCACTTGGAGATGGAGAGTACTGGACAAACAGAGGGGCCCAGATCGCCATTACAAAGAAGCCAAGAATGATCAATAGACCCATTAGTCCCAACTTGTGCCTACGATATTCGTTCCAGAAGGATGTCATGGAAATATACCAATTGCTGTCTTGCCAGTTGTGCTTAGTCTTGGACACCGGTAACACCTTGAACGATCATTGGTGTGCGAGAGCATGCGAGCTGCCATGAAGAAACTCGATGCAGTTTGCATTCGCGAATTACGACCCACTTATAGAGATTATGGCCCGCGCGGCTCACGTGCATTTATGCGACTGGTTCAAAAGCAATACTTATCCGCTGGAGAAGATGTCAGATTGTAACTTGCGTTAAACTCTAATGCATGACTTACCGTGAAGAGTTGCAGTGTAATGCGGTGATATCAGGTGAACACAAGGGAGCAAGTAAGCGAGAAAACATCCGAAATGGGACTGGAGTCCCCTCAATACGTCAGAACAAGCCTCGCAGCGGCCATGACAATGGGGAAAGTCCCTGGCAAATTCTATCGAGATGCAAAGCTCTACTGCATCAATATCCTGCTCACGTACGATGAGGGATGCCATGCGAAGTGCGCATATTGTGGTCTCTCGGGTTCGCGTGTGACCGATACAGAGTGGACTGACAACTCGTTCATTCGTGTGGACTGGCCAGTCTTCCCCGTCGAGGATGTCAAGAGGTCCCTTGTCGATGGCACCGCACCACATGTCGAGAGGGTCTGTGTCTCGATGATCACTCTTGGCAGGGCAAGAGAAGATTGCCTTGAGGTTGTACGAGACCTCAGCGAGACCATATCAAACATCTCAATTCTTATCACTCCGACCATATTGAACAAGGACTGGCTTGAGGAAGCGAAGAGAGCAGGGGCCGACAAGGTAGGTATTGCTGTAGATACCGCAACACCCGAGATCTTTGACAGGTTGCGAGGTATGGGCGTCAAGGGACCACATAAGTGGGAGAAATACTGGAGGACCGTTGAGGAGTCAGTCGAAGTCTTTGGAGCCGAGAATGTGGGAATTCACTTGATAGTGGGCATCGGTGAGACCGAAAAGGAGATCATCAACACAATTCAGCGTGCTCAGGACGTGGGTGCGCGAACGCATCTCTTCTCATTCTTTCCAGAGCAGGGCTCGCAGATGGAGGACTGGCCACAACCGCCACTTGGGACTTATCGGAGAGTGCAGGTAGCACGATACATCATCAACAAGCAGCTGGGTCGTGTTGAGGACATGTCCTTTAACGATAGGGAGCAGCTCACCTCATTTGGTATATCGGAAGGCCTATTGGAGAAGATTCTCACAGACGGAGAGGCGTTCATGACATCAGGATGCAGTGGAGATACGATGGACAATGCCTGTAACAGACCATTCGGAAACTGTACACCATATCAGGCATCGATTGGTCACTGGCGCAACTTCCCGATGAAGCCAACGCCCGACGACCTGAAGGTCGTGAGAGACCAGCTCTGGGACTACTCGCTTGAATACATCGAACCTACTGAGGCGGAGCTAGACCTTGAATAGAAACACTGACGCACTCTTGAAGTCATGCTTTGAAACAGAGTTCGATCAACTGGAGGACTGTTTCAGGGAGGCGTACTCGGTAGGAAGAACACACTTTGACAGCAAGATTGCATTCTACGCTCCGGGAATGGTTCACTTTGAGACCGAGTTTTACTCAGCCACCGACCCGTGGAGATTCCCGAGTATCTCAGTGACTGGGACCCACTGCGCTCTGAACTGTGAACACTGCAATGGTCAACTGTTGGAAACCATGATTCCAGCTCTCACGCCAGAGGCATTGTGGGAGACCTGTATGAAGATCAAAGACCATGGTGGAAAGGGCGCGCTCATCAGCGGAGGCTCAACTCCACGAGGTAATACGCCGATGGAGAAGTTTGTTCCCACGATTAAGCGGGTCAAGAACGAACTTGATCTTGATATTGTTGTCCACACGGGCGTGGTCTATCCCGATACGGTCGAGAAGCTGGCCGTTGCAGGCATAGATGGGGCGATGCTTGACATCATTGGGTCGGATGATACCATAAGGGAAGTCTATCATCTTGATCTAACGACCTCGGCTTTCGATAAGTCGCTCTCACTCTTAGAGGAGTACGGCGTGCCGATGATGCCCCATATAATCGCAGGACTGCACTATGGTCAGTTGCATGGCGAAGATAACGCCATCAAGATGATTGCCAAGTACAATCCCGAATCTGTGATCATCGTCGCCTTCAAACCGCTGGACCATACGCCCATGGAACAGACCATTCCCGCAAGTCCAACAGACATTGCGCGGGTGATTCTTGCTGCACGATTGGTCATTTCCAAGTTTCCTGTAGTCCTGGGATGTGCAAGACCTCATGGTGAACATAGGAGAATCACTGATAGACTGGCAATCCGCGCGGGGGTCAACGGTATTGCATACCCAACAGAAGAGGCGTACCACTTTGCAAAGCAACTGGGCCTCGACATTGTGTTTTCTGACGAGTGCTGCTCATTGATGACAAAGACCTTGGCAAACACAAGAGCGTGACATAGTTATGAGTGACAAATGGAGACTACTTGACACGGGTGTCCTCACTGGCGCTGAGAACATGGCGTTGGATGACGTCATACTGGAGTGTCGTTCGCAGGGAAAGACACCGAACACACTCAGATTCCTTCAGTTCGATCCTGCAACGGTCTTAGTCGGCTATCATCAGTCAGTGAAACAGGAGGTTAGGCTCGAATACTGCGAGCGGAATGGGGTCGATGTCAACCGAAGAATCACTGGAGGTGGAACCATCCTATTTACTCCAACATGTCTCGGCTGGGAGATCTATGCGGACAAGTCTGCAGAGGGAATCAAGGAGCTTAGGCGTGATCTCGACCGACTGGCACGAAGAATATGTAATGGGACGGTTGAGGGACTCCGCAGGCTGGGGGTGACTGCAGAGTTCAGACCCAAGAATGACATTGAGGTCAATGGGAGAAAGATATCTGGGACTGGAGGGACCGAGCGGGAGGACTCGTTCATGTATCAGGGGACCCTTCTTGTCGACTTCGACGTTGACCTCATGTTGAAGACCCTTCGTATTCCCGTTGAAAAACTAAAGGATAAGGAGATTGAGAGCGTCAAGGAGCGGATCACCTGTCTGAAGTGGGAACTGGGGTATGTTCCGCCACTCGAGGAGATCAAACAGGCTATTGCTGATGGATTCGCCGAGGTACTCGGAGTCGAGTTCGAGTCTGGCGAACTGTATCCTTGTGAGAGGTATCTGTTCAGGGAGCAATTACCGTACTTCCAGTCGCAAGAGTGGGTCAATCTGGTACAGCCACCTGAGAATCATCAGGGACAGGTCAGTACAGTACGTAAGACGCCAGGGGGCCTCATTCGGGTCTCCATTGCTTTGAATGTCCCAGGTAATTTCATAGTAAGCAGCTTCATCACGGGCGACTTCCAAATCTTTCCCCAGAGAGCCATCATGGACCTTGAGGCGAAGCTGAAGAACTTGCCCGCCGATGAGGAGAGCATTGCAAGAGCTGTACATGAGTTCTTCGATGAAACCGGAGCGCGGATATTTGGCGTCGAGCCAGATGACCTCATCCAGTTGATTCTTGAGGCTGTCAAGAAGCAGGCGTTCAGTGTTCTCGGAATAAGTCTCGAAGAGGCAAATCACCTGATGACTGTCAATTTCATGCCCGATGAGGTTCTGGAGCAACACTTCGATTATGTACTTCTCCCCTACTGTGCTAAGTTGGTAGACTGCGACTACCGATGGGTTGAGGGATGCGACCACTGTGGGGGGTGCTCGATCAGCAGCGTCTATGAACTGGCGCAGAATCTTGGGCTACCAGTTCGAACCATTCAGAATTTTGAACATTTGATCGAGACCATCCACGAGTTCAAGGAAAAGGGTGCTCGAGGCTACATAGGCTCATGCTGCGAGGGTTTCTACAACAAGCATCACGACGACTTCATGGACACGGATGTCCCTGCTCTGCTTGTGGACGTTGACGACTCCACTTGTTACGAGCTTGGAGAAGAGAAGGAGGCCTACATAGGTGAATTCGAAGGGCAGACCACCCTGAAGGAAGAACTGATGATCCGGATTATTAATGAACTATATAGACGTGGGAGAGTCGGCGGGAAGAAGCTTGAGTAAGGATTTCGATGTCACAGTCATAGGTGGCGGACCGGCAGGAGCGAGCACAGCACTACAGTGCGCAAGGATGGGCATGCGAGTCCTGCTTCTTGAAAAGGGACCACCAAATCGCCACAAGCCCTGTGGCGGAGTCCTGCCACTGGTTGCCGACGAAGTGATCACCGACATAATCGATGATGAGATTCCAGAGGAGGTCTACGAGTCACCCAGAGAATTGGGACTGTACTACGTGCCGCCAAGCGGGAGAGAAGGGGGAGGACGTGTGAGAAACTATCGTGTCGTCAACATCAATAGGGATAGGTTCGACAGCTGGTTACTCACGAAAGCAATCATGTCCGGAGTCAAGGTTCAATTCGGTGCCCAGTTCCAACATCTCGAGGAGGAGGAGAACAGAGTCTTCTACTCGGTGGGACCGGAAATGCGTCAAGTGAGGACGCGAATACTTGTGGGGGCGGATGGGGTGAGGTCGCAGGTTCGGAAAGCGATACTCCCCTCAATGGACGCGCCAGTGCTCCTCGTGGGACAGCAATACATCAGCATCAGCGAGAGAGGGGATATCGAGGACTCGTTCTACGGTTTTCTGAGGGGGGATCTATCACCATCCTACGCCTATGTGATTCCCAAGAATGATTTTCTCATAGTGGGTCTCGGAGTTCGCCCTCAGCAGTCACCCTCCGTTAGCGAGGCATTGACTCTCTTTCGGCAGATTCTTGCTGATGAGTTTGGAGTATCATCTGCAGACCCTGTGGCAAAGGAGGTGTGGTCCATTCCCTATGGCTACTTTGCCCCTGGAAAAGGCTCGACAATTCTGGTGGGCGATGCAGCAGGCTTTTGTAACCCACTCTCAGGGGAGGGAATTCGCCTTGCAATAGAAGCGGGAGAGATCGCCGCATCTGCCATTCAGGTCACAGAGGGTGGAGAAGATCTTCTCGAACGATACGCCCGAGATGTGAAGAGCATTGCAGACTTTGTCGCAAGCGTACAGTCATTTGTTGATTCACTAGACGATGATGGGCGAGAGCAGTTTGTACGTGAAGAGCTGAATCGCAGATACTGAGACTCTGGCAATTGGTGATGAAGAGGTACTGCCCGGATTCATACCAAGACAATACCTCAACAGCGGTTGGTCGTGTGGCTATTCAATGCCCATTTTTGAGGCAACCTTCACAAGCAGGAATACAACAAGTGCCACAATCATGAATGTGATCAGCTCGCCAATGAAGTGTCCAATCCTGAAGGCATAGATAGTTATCTCTTCCCAGGGAATGTCGGGAATGAAGATATTGATCACGGGCATTATCAGGTCGTCGACAAGAGCTTGAACTAATAGACCGAGATAGATACCAAGAATGAATGCGACAGCCAAGCCAAGCACCTTGTACTTGGAGAGGAATGTCACAAACTCGTCCACAAACCCCTCGGGTGGCTTTGGGGGCGGTGGTGGTTCAAGTAGTTTTCGTATTGCTTTAAGTTCCTCAAGTATTGACTCTTCGTTTTCCAATTTGCTGAACACCTCCGAGTTAGCAGTGATTTTCAGATGAACAACGCTAAAACAGTGGGACTCGGTCCTATTTTACAGTTATCATGGACCGTCCATCATGCAAACGAGTCATCATGGTTCAATGCAGACAGTAAGAATGCGGCCATGATGGAATATTGTGTGCACCCTAACTCAAAGAGATGCAAATCAAGAAAAAAATAACAGGAGAGAGCCTTGAAGGCCCTCTTGATCTAGATCATCCGTACTTGATACGTGGGTCAAGCACTCCGTAGAGGAGGTCAGCCACGAAGTTCGCGAGGACTGCCGTTATAGCCACAATCATGAAGATAGCCTGAACAACGGGATAGTCTAGGATGAATAGGCTGTCGAAAATGTACCGCCCTAATCCGTGCCAGTTGAACACAGTTTCTGTCAGTGTTGCTCCGTTAATCAGGAATCCGAATTGCATTGCAATGATCGTGACCATTGGCAATAACGCGTTCTTCAGACCGTGCTTGTACAAGACCTGATTCTCATCCAGACCCTTGGCGCGAGCGGTGAGGATATAGTCCTCTGTCATGACATCAATCAGATTGTTTCTCATGTAGAGGAAGTATCCACCGTAGCCACCAACACCGAGGGCAACCATCGGTAAGATGAGGTGATGGACTATGTTTAGTGCCAGAGTCACCCCGCCAAACGGGTCGTTCTTAGCCGCGACCCAGACCTGGTAGTCAACGGTTCCTCCTAATGGGAACCCAATTAGACCATTGGTCCAGTTTGGCAGATAGAATGAGAAGACCATCAGCAGGAGCAAGCCAAGCCAAAAGATGGGCAGAGCATAGATGAACAGTGCAACTGTTACTGCGCTGACATCCTTTGTTGAGCCGGGCTCAGCAGCGACCTTCACGCCAGTCCAGATACCAAGGATGATCGAGACAATGGAGGATGTGCCCATCAGAAGAAGGGTGTTTGGTAGTCGCTCCATGATCTCATCAATCACTGGCTTCTGGCTGACAAACGACCTGCCAAAGTCACCGGTGAACATGTTGACGATGTAACGCCAGAACATGTAGATCCAGTCAAAAATGTCAGGGTCTGGAACAAGGCCGAAGCGGAAGTATAGCTCCTGAAGAGCCTCCTGTGTAAGATTACGTCGGAGCTCTTCGCTGATCATCAGGTCTACAGGACTCACGCCCAACACGAATGTTGGAAGACGGAAGAGAAAGAAGTTGAAACAGACTACAGCAACTATGAGTAGAAACATGTAGATACTGCGTCTGATGACATATTCTCGGAGTCCCAAAGAATCACCTTCGAAGGTTGTCACTTACGGTACATAGCGTCACTAAGTACCGCGTCACAGTATAGGAAGGGGTCGACGTCCCTAATAAGCATAGCGCTCCAAGTAAAAACGGGATATGGAGAGGAGTATTTATCAAAATCTATTTTGACCGCAGTTCTCTCAGTCTACGGACAAGCTCATCCTGTCTATCTTGCAAGTAACGGAGGGGAATCACGAAGCCAGGCGGCGTGTCGTATCCCTTCATATCGTCCAGAATAATGCGAAGGTCGATGTCTTCTTCTAGTATGTCCTCTGGGCTGGGGGGTTGAAATCTAAAAAGATAGAGCCCTGCACCGATCGATTTCTCTTCAATCTTGGTATATCTCGAATGGTACTTGAAGTGAATCAGGTTTCTCCTGACCTCAAGATCCTGAATGCGATCGAGATATACATAGTCAAGAGAGGATACCCAGGGTTCAATCTCCCAGTCATCATATATGATTCTGAAACTGCGACCCATGAATCCACTGAAGAAACCCACACAGATGATTCGCTGGTTTGTGAGAAACAGAGCGCCCTTTCTGGCGGACGTCATCTTGATGCCCAATCGTCCACGATCATAGTAGAGAGGGGTCTCATCCTTCTTGAATACCCCGGCCTCGGAGAGAATAGAGGCAACCACTTCGAATGGATGGGGGCGATCCGTTCTCGGATGCCAATAGTCCACAGTCAGAGAAGTCGCCATATTGAATTCGTCTCTTGACGCACCACCATTCGCAATGATTGCGGCCAAGTCAAGAACGATTCGACCATTGTCGTTGTTGAGAATTGAGATGGCACGCTCCCGCAGAATACGGTCCTGCTCAGGAGTGAGCGGTCGATCCTGAAGTGCGCTCTCCTCACGAAGCTTGCCAATGGCAATTCGAAGCTCAACGTAATCTAGTACATCTGGAGAGGTATACTCGATCGCATCGAGGGTCTTGGTCACACGCTCAAAGAAGTCCGTTGCGCTCACGTTTTTCACCTGTAGTTGAGCTGGGGTGATTGCACAAAACCCAAACTGATGTAGAGGTCGACTGATTGGGCCTTGTCGTCATCGGTCGGGTACGGAACTGATATCATATCATTTGAACTGAGCCCTTAGTGCAATTCATGCAGGCTGAGCAGCCAATCACTCTCAGAAGAGCAACGGCGGTGCCCGGATTAGTAATACTGGCAAATCTGGGCATTACGGGAGGTATTCAGGCGCTGTGAGAACAATGCGGGCCCCCATACGGTATCATTAAAAAGCCAAATCCGGCAAACAACTTCGTTAGCGCCTTTGAAGGAAAGCAATGGTTCCGGGGTCGACAGTATGGTCACAACGATGATTATGCAGCGAATGAGCGTTGCCATGGAATATGGAATAATCCTCAAGTGGTTGAAGAAGGAAGGGGACAAGGTCAAGGCAGGAGACCCCGTTGTGGAGATCTTCGGAGAGAAGAATGAGTTTGAATTGGAGGCTCCGAGTGATGGAGTCTTGCTCAAGATTCTTGCAGACGTGAATGATGAAATACCGATAAGTGAACCGATTGCAATAATTGGGGAGCCAGGAGAAGAAATCCCTGACGTTAGACCGAAGAAGCTAAACGCCCCGAGCGCTCCCGCAGCATCAACAACGACAGCCGCTGCCACAACAGCGAAAGAAACTACGGAGTCTGCCTCTGTCAAGGCTGAGCCGGCAGTATCACAGACACCGACAATGGGGAGAGTGAAGGCATCGCCCCGTGCAAAGAAGAGGGCGAAAGAACTTGGTGTGGATCTTCGATATGTGAGAGGAACGGGCCAAGGGGGGCGCATCGTCGAGAAAGATGTCATTGCGGCAGCAAGCTCAGCAACGCCACAGGTTCCTGCATCGGGCTCTGGAACCGTCGATGAGAGAACAATCGCAGCCGTCGAGCCGCTCACGCCACTTCGAAAGATGATTGCTCGAAGGATGACTCAGAGCGCACAGAATCCGCACATCACTATGATCACTGAGATTGATATGACAGAAGTTGTTGCACTGCGAAACGAGATTAATGAACGGACCATGAAGGAGCTCGGGATTCGGGTCTCGTTCAATGACATAATAGTGAAGGCAGTAGCCGATGTGTTGGAGCGATTCCCCAGATTCAACGCCACCCTAGTTGGCGATGAACTGAGAATGTTCAAGGACATCAATATCGGAGTTGCAGTTGCCACTGATAACGGGCTCATAGTGCCGGTGGTCAGAGCGGCAAACAAGAAGTCGATTACTCAG
>JAGSHP010000394.1 GCA_029855925.1 Candidatus Thorarchaeota archaeon
GCACTGGAGCGTGACTGCTACTTTAGAGACTATCATCAGCACCACCATCATCATATCCCACATCATCATCGTCATCGTCGTCATCGTCATCATCATCGTCAAGGGCGGAGGATAGCCAAGACTTCACTCGTGTCATTGCCCAGTGAATTGGATGCATTGGTCGCTTCTTGTTCTCGTACTTGATAGAAGGTTGAGAGAAGAACTCTCTCCAGAGATCACAAGTGTCAAGACCTTTAGTCTTGACATCGATTAGAGACTCGTAGGTCTCATACAGCCACTTCCTAAAATCATCCACATATGGTACGACTGACCACGGCAGTCCAACCACCATTGCCGTTCCGTCAGAAAACCTAAACTCCCACATTTTCGTCATCAGACATCACCTTCGCGTTCCATTGGGGGACCATCGAACTGAACCTACCTCCAGTCACTGTATCTCGCCGAAATATATTAAGAAATAATGATATCCCCCATACAGTATGTGCACATCTCTTGACCAAATCTGTTCGCGTTCGTCCTTCAGGAGTGAGGCAGGCAGACACACTCCAACGTCGTCTACCTGAGATTCTCTGAAATACGGAGGCAGGCGGTCCATTGATTGGACATATATACGCGAACGTCCATAACAGAGTTGGTCGATGAAGCAGTTATCCCTGTCCGAGCATTACGCAATGACGATCCAAGAGCAGGCTGAGACCACCTCATTACAGTGCTACTTCTGACGAACAAGAAGGGAGGGAGTGGGTGCCCCCATAGCACCCCGACCGCATCACCTGAAAATGAGCTGAGAACGGCAAGACTTGTTGAGGGTTGCCCGCTGGCCTACGAACTCGATCAGGAAATCCCCTTCGCCCCTTGAGATTGTTGATCTTGTTCGCAATGCGACGATAAAACTAGCAAATCCCTCTTCATGTCAACCGTGTAAGTACTACCGGCTATAACTACCAGCACAGGCTCGCCTCTAATGAACTTTCGGACTCTGCGACGCAATCTCCATGAGGGTACTCGGAGGTTAAGAGTGCAAGTCTCAGCCATTGTTCTCAGCTCTACAAGTGCGGATCTATTGACACTCACCAAAGGCGAGCATCAACTGATAGATACAGAGACGAGGGCAGTATATAATGGACCCGAAGAAAAATCGATGCCAAGAATGCCTCTGAACAAGGTATTTTGAGGCTGTTTTCACAACACCGAGATAAGATGGTGGAACAAGCCAAGAATTACTGGATGTGACGGTCACTGCCGTTGAATATTTACTTAACAAACGGTCAAGTTGACATTCTTTTACTCGTTATTTTTCGTGGGGGTGGACTCGACAATGCGTATTGAAAAGCGACCCTCAATCCGCGTGATAATTATCGATTCGTCATCAATGGCCATAACTAGCTCGTCACCGTCTGAGAGGAGTTTGTCAGCCCCTGATGCAATGATTGAATCAAGGAGGTTCTGTAGTCGAATTCCATACTCGCCATCGTTGCTCAAAGTCTACACCCATGCGGCTTCGGAAACCTGGGGGCAGGTTGGTTGTGATGGAAACAAAACCCAATATTACTTTATCGCAAAACCTCCGGAAAGAGAGTCGGCAAACAAACGAACTCCTGAAATAGTCGAAAGGAAAGTCGAGAGGGACCGCAAAGGGCCCCATCGGTCTTACGGATTATAGGCGAATGGATGCCGCGCAGACTTGACACGAGCCATGATCTCTTCCTGTGTGGGTCGGCCTTCTATGGCTCGACGCAGAGCAAACCTAGTCGCACGGAAATTGTTGATGTGCACACGACGAGCGTTCACAGCCTTCGGATGAACAAAGACATTGACGGCTATTGCGACATCAGGCACAAGCTCCTCTGGAATTATCCGATCTGTTATTGTGCGATTGATTGCATCAGCCACAGCCTTCTTAGCAACATCGTATACAAGTGCCTTGTGCTCCTCGCTGGTTATTGTCACTGTGGGCGCAAAGACTGTCGTGAGTTCCAAGCCCTTGATAATATCAGACGGGTGAAATCCATCAACAATCTTCCCTGCGTCACTTATCGCAGCAGCCAGCGGTCCATCCTTGAGTCCCAGAACAAGGTCCACATGTGCCACTTCCATGCCGCCGCCCGCAAGAGCCTCACCATGAAGCAGTGTCAGGTCTGGAATTTCATCAGGAACAAGGCCAACAGCCTTTGGATAGGACTCAGCCACAATTGACCGGTCCGGCGTCTTGAAGGTCACAGGTCCGCGACTGATCAGTTCCATATCTTCCAAACATGTACGAAGCTCGTCGATGTCCTCGTAGCTGAACGAGTCACCCTCGAGAAGAGGCGAACGCGCATGCCCCACAGGGATGCCCATCATGTTCAGAGCGGCCTTCACTGCCATGCCGCCACCCTTATTCACGATAATTCTGACAGCCTTCTGAATGCTCCGCTGAAGAAGATAGGCCTCTTTGAGATCGCCCTGTGCCAGTGCAGCCTCCATCTTGATGTAACGACTGGGGAAGATATTAGCACTGGCAAGAATTGCGCCATCACAACCAGCCGCCAGAGCGGGCAGTGCCACCTCATCATGCCCTACGACAACCTGGAAGTCTTCAGGCTTTCTTACAAGAATCGTTGTGAGGTTGACAAGGTCGCCACTTGAGTCCTTCATACCCACAATACCATCTATGTCTCGAAGACCATCCACAAGTGTCCAGTGAATGGGGACTCCGGTCACCTGAGGGATGTTATAGATGAAGAGGGGAATATCACTGTTGTTGGCAATCTTCTGATAGTGCTCGAAGATCTCCTTGTTTGTGGGTTTCAGAAAATAGGGGGACACAACGAGAGCACCCGCTGCCCCGAACTCTGAAGCTCGTCGTACTAGCTTTATTGCGTCATTAGTATATGCAGCACCACACCCAGCAAGAACCGGCACTCTGCCTTTTGCAGCCTCGCAAGCAATGCGGATTGCATCCACTTTTTCATCAAAGGTCATGCTTGTGAACTCGCCAGTGGTGCCACAGGGAACAATGCCAGTTGCACCTGCACGGATGACATAATCAATCAGACCCTTGAACTGTTCCTCATTTACACCGTTCTCATCAAATGGTGTCACGAGGGCTGGATAGACTCCTTTGAATCGATAATCTTCTGCCATCTTGTTCACCCCCATACTGCGGCTAACGCCTTGCTGACCGCGTCTTCGGCAGCTGCTGTGATTGCACGGCGGTCACGAGTGTTCAAGTCTACATCAATGGCTAGTATCATTAGGCTTGAGGCCAACTCCTCTTGGGAGATCTTGCCCGTTGATAGAAATCCAGCAACGGCCCTTGCAGCACCTGATTGGACTGGACCGTAGAAGAACGATGCCTGTCGCAAAGACTTGATTGGCTTCACTGGAACCATGATGCTTGCGGGTTTGACTGGAAGGTTGGGCTCCAGAATCACACTCAATGCTTCATGCCCTATTTTAGCTCTTGTTAGTAGCCTGACAAAGGCATGAGCCAGCAGACCATGTTTGCCGTCGACGGCGACTGCAACTGACACCTTGTCGTTTGAACCGGACCCTCTTCGAACGGAGTCAAACGAAGAGCCGGCACCAGAGGACTCAGCAAGAGCGGCTGGTGAGACTCCAAAGCTCTCAAAGAGCTCATCCAAGTCAATGTTCTTTTCAATTGGTGGGTGATTCAGAGACTCAATGAGACCCAGTTTTTCCAGTTCCATCCGAATCTCATCTTTGAGCTCAGGTGTAAATGTCCCGCCAGTATCCAGAGGTAGTCTTGACTTTCCTGCCTTGATACCCATCATCTTTAGTGCGGCCTTTGCAGGGGGCGCCCCACCTAATCTTGTGATCAATCGGGAGAATGTCTGTACTGAATGCTGAAGGTCCATTGCGCCATTGATGTCGCCCTTGTGAACCTTGTCCATGATCTCCAACCAGATGTGGGGAATCACATTGGCTGAGGCAAGAATGGCTGCCTTCGCACCGGCAGCGATCGCCGACAGGAAGCATTCATCATGACCAATGAGCACGGGTAGCTTGCCCTTCAGCTTCTGAATGAGTTCCATGGTCGCAGGAATGTTTCCGCTGCTGTCCTTGATTGCAACAATGTTATCGATCTCAGCCAGATCCTCTACAACATTCGAATTCAAAACACCGAGGGTACATTGGGGGATGTTATACAGAATTATGGGGAAGTCCGTCTTTTGGGCAATGGTTGCATAATGCTCATAGTAACCCTTGTCAGACGGTCGCAAGTAGAAGGGAGAAATGACTAGGGCAGCATCACATCCAATGTCTGCAGCGTATCTTGTCAGTTCCACAGTGGCCTCCGTACTTGTCTGTCCGGTTCCAGCAACAACAGGCACTCGACCATCTGCGAACTCCACAGCGAGGCGTAGGAGCTTCTTTCGCTCCTCGGTCCGCATGTAGACAAACTCGCCGGTTGTACCACCTGGCACTATACCGGTGGCGCCCTTGTCAATCACGTAGTCAATGACCTGCTTGAATCCATCCTCGATGAGATCCCCATCTTTGGTGAATGGGGTCACAAGTGCAGGCATGACACCTTCAGGCACAAAACTTCTACCCATTGAGAATCACCTGTACTACAACCAACTAGCCGGGCTCATCTCGTATATACGTTGTGCCATCAGTCGAAAGGTCTCAAGAATGAACTATGCTCATAAGGAAGAATTGTAGACATGCTTGCATGAGCGAATTCGTGATATGCCTGACGACTTGCGAACCAAAGGATGCCGAGTGGTTGGCACGTCGTCTCGTGGAACAGAGAGTATGCGCATGTGTAAATGTGATTCCTCAGGTATCAAGTACCTATCATTGGAAGGGCAAGATAGAGGTAGAAACAGAGAGCATTCTGCTAATCAAGTCTAGACGAGACTCTGTAGAGAGATTGGAGGCAGCAATCAAAGAGTTGCATCCTTACGAACTCCCGGAGTTCATCGTAATAGAGATCTCTGATGGCTCGGGGGACTACCTCTCATGGATCACAGCGAGCATGTCGAGCGGAGGGACTAAGCGAGATTAGCCCTTCGAGCCGCATAGACCAGTGACTCGTTGAACTGCTTACCTATGAGCTGTGCAATCTTGGGGCCAATGATGTTATTGATCTCACCAGGCAGAAGCTCACGCAGGTTAGTCTTCGATGTGATGCGTCCCTTCCTCTTCAGTGCAGCAATCTCACGTTGAACAATGGATCGAGCCTTCTCCCAAGTGACGGGGGTCGCTTGAGCGCCCATGAGACCCTCCTTGATATCAGATAGCGCGCGCATCACAAATACGGAGAGATTGTCCATGTCATCAGCGACGCCCATGTATGCCTTTCCATGGTCTGGACAGACACCGTCCTTCGGAGCAGCACCACATTGTTTGCAAATCGGGCGACCACGGTTCATCTTGATATAGAATGACAGAAGATTTGCGCACTTCATATCGTCATTGGGGCCCCATTCGAGACCTTTGGTTCCAACTCTGCCTATGACACGAAAGACAGTATGAGACTTCGTGTATATGAAGTTGAGGACATCCAAGTTCTTTCGCCGTTTCTGAATGAACTCCTGTTCACGGATCTTGGCCTCAATCGCCATCTCTTCGCGCTTCTCTCTGGCAGCTCGTTGCTTCGTCAGGAATCTGTGCATGACATCGTAGGCAATCGCGTAGTTATCGAACTCCAGTTCTGTGAGTTTCAATGGTGTCTCAACAATCCCCTCAAAGACCGGACTTGGAGTTGTATCAAGTTCATCACGCGCCGCGGTCAGGCTCTTGTTAGACAGTCGAGCATGGAACCAAGAACACACCATTGGCGCATCAAGGTCAGGATGAACACACTTCATCTCATAGATTCGCATCGAGATGAGGTCGATGAGGATCTCCTCACGTAGATACTGTAACTCGGCCTCGGTCTCCTCGTAGATGCTCTTGAGCACAGCTCGGATTCGCAGCATGTCTTGCTTAGAACGAAGATAGGTCTCCACAACCCGGGAGATGTTCGCCATGATGCCAATCATGAAGTGCCATACGAGGTCCAAGCGGAGAGATGCGATGGCCTCCTTGTGGACTCGCTGACGGACCATCTCTGCACCAGTGGTAGCGCCTATCTCAGCAAGCTCGCCGCTCTTGACACGTTCTCGTAACTCAAGTAGGCGCTTCATCTCGTCAGGATCTGGAATGCGTACCTTCTTCTTGAGTTCGCTAAAGACCTGCTGTTCAATTGCCAGTAGGTCGGTTCGCTTCTTTGTGAGGAAGTCAACCTTTATCTTTTCAAGTTCTGATGCCCTCAGTCCTTTTGCTCTGAGCAGCCCCTTTACTGGTCCCTCAAGCTTCTGTTCGATCTTTTCCAGCGCACGCAGTGATCTCTCGATGTGCTCGAGCTCTTCTTGGCTAAGTGACGACTCGGGACCCTCGGACTCGACCTCTTCAGTGTCCTGCTCGGCCAATCCCTTTGCGAGTTCAAGAGAATCGCGGACACCTTGGGAGCGAAGGGCGGCTTGAATGTCCGATTCGGGGATGCCAACAAAGTGACTGATTATTGCAAAGGCACTGTCGGGATTCTTCTCAATGACACTAGAGAACAGTGTTGAAACGCGAGCAGACAGAAGCTTTTCAAACTCATCAAATGTCGTGGGCACGTCGATGTTTTCCTCTATCAAGTCAAGTAGATTCATTCGAAGTTCATGTGCTGCTCTCAGAGCGGGAATATTGCGGACCGACTTGAAATGGGACCATATGGCATCTGCAATATCATCCAAGATACTGGACGGGATGTCATCAGGTCCGATGGGATGATCAAGATATTCCAGATGTCCTTTGAGCTTGATTATCGCTCTCTTCAATGTGGAGATCTCAATTATCTCCTCCTCGTGCTCTCGCAAGAGCTCATCACGAAGGGTCAGAGCGGTCTCCTTTAGACCCGAGGCCTTAGTATATAGATCCTTGCGGGTGTCAATGCTCCAACCAGTAATCTCGTTTATGAAGTCCACTGAAGTGTTGGGTGAATAGTCCTGGGGAATCTTTTCCAAGAACTCGATGAACAACCTCTTGAGGTCATCAGGTGGGGAAGGACTGGTCCTCAACGATCCGAACTTGTCACAGAGCGTGATCGCAAACTCACTCGCAAGTTGAGCGATGTCAACCTCTTCCCTGAATCCATCACCCAGCAGTTGTCTGATCTCGAGCTCTAGTTGCCTTCGTTCTTCCTGTTCAAGTTCGGTCTTTTCCTCAATTGATGGCGTGGCTGAGTCGTCATCTGCATGACTGAACAGTCGAAGGCCATGATAGTTGTAGACGTAGAAGCTTGAGAAGAAGGAAAAGAGGTCTTCAAGAGGCCGGGCGTCACCAGCAATCGACGCAAGAATTCTTCGGTCTCGTGTGCTCCGAATATGCGTGATTAGTGCTTCTCTCAACAGAATCTCTCTGCCAGCCTCGCTCATCTGTGGGGTCTTGATTATCCAAGCGCTTGACATTTTGGTCACCTCAAAATGGTATCTCCAATAGTGACGATCAACTCGTCGGACTTGCGTTCGAATGACACGAGATAGATTCGTGTGGGATCATCGGGATTTCGCAAGTAGGCCCTAGTCGGAAGTGGGAACAGACGGCCGAGCAGACGAATCACGGATGAGAGGAGATAGTCTAGGAACTCGTCGCCCAGACCAACGCTTATCTGTTCAGTCATCGATGTCGCCTCTGACTCCATTCGTCGCAACCTCTCAGAGAAGACACGCTCCATGTCTTCCTGCGATTTGTCCATTGACGTGATACGTTCTGTGAGTAGGTCTCGCAGTTCTGAATAGTTCTTCAGC
>JAGSHP010000431.1 GCA_029855925.1 Candidatus Thorarchaeota archaeon
CAGTAGTCTGGATGGGAAGATACCAGTCGTAAGAGGGATGATGGAAACAGAAGCGCCACTGGGTGAAATGCTGGTCGTTCGTCCATAGTCATCTATGACTAACACACTTGAATCGCATTGGCAGACCTTACATCACACAACTCACCAATAGGCTAATTAATTATTCACGAGTTATACAATCCATGCACATGGAGAATGAGGTCGAACCTGCTGAAGAGATACTGGATCGTATCATGCAGCAGTATGCTGTTGAGCCACACGGTTGGCATGTCATAAGCACACCCACTGGAGACATGCTCGTGCTTGGTCCCCGCTCATCTTTTCAGCTAAAACTGATTACACTTGGTCCAACTGAGTTCACAGGCGTCGGTGTTGAACTCGCATCTTCACCCAAGAGCATCTCACCTATCCGCTCAGCTCCTAGTTTTGGGCTCCGTGCACTATCCACTGGTGATCTCGACCATCTAGTCCGAGCAATTCACGGCGATTCAGAGTCAATAGGTGAAGCAAAGTCCATTCTTGAACGAAGACCTCTTTCCCCGTCAGAGATCGAGCAGAAAAACATTGATCACATTCTAAGCGGTCCCATATTCACCCGCCCAGACCTGGACTCTCTTGACTCAACCATCTCCTCCCTCAAGCAAAAATTGACATCCTCTGCTCAGGACAGGTTTCGCAAGAAATATCCACTGCGTAGTGGCATGTTCTTTTAAACGAATTATGTATGGCTTAGATGGCACTACTATCAAGATGATTCAGATGCGAGGGTCAATCTAGTGATTACAAATTTAATAATCCTCGACCGGGAAGGGAATACCGTCCTCTCCCACGCCTTTGGGGCATGTAATTCTCTTGGTGATAACCCTGACACAGTCAGCGGCTTTCTGAGTGCGGTCCACAGCTTTAGCATGATGCTGTCCGGCAACCATGTGAGTGAGATTCGCCTTGGCTCCAGATGCTTCTTCTTGACCGTCGACAAGCTGATTCTGGTTCTTGTATCCGATGACCATAACGACGAAGCGAACAGACACACTCTTCAACTGGTTCGCAAACTCTTCATGAAACGTTTTGCCCATGACATCGATGCATATCTCATAGATCATGACACATCACGCTTTACCAGCTTGCCATCGATTCTGATTGACGAGGGGCTCGTGCAGGCGAACTGTGGTGGCATGTCGGACTGCTCAGACTGTGGTGATAATGGGAAGAACTTCCCTGTTGAATCTGTCAGACAGATGCTGCACGAAAAGATGAACATGATGAAAGGATGATCTTCGTATCACTGCGAATTGGACCCACCTGACTGGCACGCGAAGAAGAACTAATGGTGGGCCGGGCCGGATTTGAACCAGCGATCCCCGCACTGTCAATGCGGGATCATAGCCGGGCTAGACCACCGGCCCCCAGCTAGACCAGTCCCATGCTGGACAGCCGCCCTCAGGAACCGTGTGTGGGATTAAAAAGCTTACTACTTGTAGACCATGTAATTTGCCGAATTGGCGCTAACACCTGATTTTCCGGTGACCTTTAATAGTGCAAAGATGAAGAACGATTTGTCATCAAAAGGAGTTGTAGGTTTGAGCGAGTCAGCGGTGGCCGAGATGTATCGGCTTGGGCCAATTGTTCAAGAATATGATGAACTTCTCTTCTCAAAGATAGTCTCTGATGCGTTGGAAACTGGCCTCCGTGAGATTAACATCACGGGCTGGACATTTGAGGCAGTGCGCACATTACTAGCAATCATACGATACCGCCCTAATCCCCCGGTACTGAAGAGCGGAGAACGTGTACACATCTTTGTACGGCCACCCGCCACCGAACTTATGGACCCATTTTCATTATACCTTGCAGGCGAGCCATGGTGAATCCATATCCCTAAAGACCAGTGCTCCCGAACCCATCCTCTCCTCTCTCCGTTGAGGATAGTTCCTCGACTTCAACAAATCTAATCTTAGGAACTGGTCTGATGGCAAGCTGACTGATTCTCATACCCTTCTCAATGAGAAAGGGCTCCGTTCCAAGATTGATCAGAATCGACTTGACCTCACCACGATATCCGCTATCTATTGTGCCTGGTGAGTTGAGAACAGTGATGCCGTGCTTGACTGCAAGACCGCTCCTCGGTCTGACCTCACCCTCAAACCCCTCGGGAATCTCAATGCTGATTCCTGTTGGAACCGCGAGTCTCTCACCAGGTTGGAGTGTGTATTCAATCGATGAATATAGATCAAATGCCACATCACCCGCCTTGGCTCTTGTTGGCATTCTCGCATCAGGGCTCAGCAGTTTCACTCTGACTACCGTGGGCTCTTCCTTCATGTGGGTTGCCTCTACATGTTCCGACTCGGAGTGAGTAGATATTTCTAATGGTTCGCAAGACTTATATATAATATAGTGCTATATGATATACAGCATATGATAGTACTTAGTGGTGTGCTGTACAAAATGCGGGTTTGATGCTAATGTCTAAGCAAGCAGAAGAAGAGATTGTGCGATGGACTAAGGAGATAAAGCGTGGCGCAGTCACTCTGGCCATTCTGGCACTCCTAGCGCGTAGTCGCGCGTATGGTTACGAGCTTGTGAAGGACCTCGGTGAGAAGGCGCCCTTCCTTGCACTTGAACAGGGGACCGTGTATCCATTGCTTCGTCGCATGGAAAAGCGACACCTACTGGAAGCCGAGTGGGTCTATGATGACCCTGCAAAACCCAAGAAGTACTATGCCCTGACAGATGCTGGGCGAACAGCTCTTGGCGAGATGCGACGCATCTGGTCTGAGATGTCTGATGGTATGGCGACCATTATTGGGGAGGTTTCAACATGAATCGTAATAGAGCGATGCGAACGATTGATGCCTATCTTGAACGAGTCAGATCATACTTACCACTGGTTGACGATTCATACATGCTCGAGCTCAGAACACACCTGATTCAGGAGGCGGAGCGACTGGGCAATGGCACGATTACGGAGGGATCAGCTCTAATGGCCGTAGAGCATATGGGAGATCCGCGAACTGTTGCAAATGAGTATGCCGGCTCCGGTGAGAAGGTGGGCCCAATCCCAGTCGAGTATGTCCGGCCATTTGCGGTTCTTGTGGCTGTATTCATAGGGGCAGGACTCTCTGTCGCTGCAGGCTGGTTGATAGCAGATAGGATGTTTCCAGGTGTCCTGACATTCCTTAGCGGGTCGATATTGGTTTCCCTCACAATTTTGTTCAGCCTGGTATTTGCACTCATAGCAGTTGAGCGCATGAATATCATTGACATGAGGGATTCAGTTGCGGAGCCGACCTTTTTCGAGAGATTCCTTGGCGTCGGTGCCAACGCTTTGCGAAAGAAGCGCAAGCGCGATGCGATCCTTAGCATTGTCGGTGGAATTGTCTTTCCGCTCCTTTTGTACTCTCCACCTGTGTTCACCGTTCTATCGGATGGTTTCATCGCTCTCCTTCCAGCAATAGTTACTCTCTCGTTGTTCACCGCAGTCTTGGGGATCCTATTCTACCGTGCCGGGGAGAATAATCTTACATTGCTCCTTGAGGTGTTTGAGAACATTGCCCTCATAATCATTGCATTGCTTCTCATCGGTATCTTGCCAGTGACAACTGTCTACTCCCTAGAAAATGGGATTTTGGTTTCCTTTGATCTGAACACAATATTCGCCGATTATCCCATTGCACAAGAAGCAGCATTCGGAATGTGGGGCTTTGTAATCATCGTTGTTGTGATTACTCATGTTTGGGGAATCATTGTCGATGTTGTGAAGGTCTCGTGGAACCTCAGAGAGGG
>JAGSHP010000198.1 GCA_029855925.1 Candidatus Thorarchaeota archaeon
CGCCAGATTCAGAGCGTCACTCATCATCCAGAGCGATTCGCTTAGACCGACATGTCCCGTGATCTTGCCTGATGTGATTGCCTCTCGAAACTCGTCAATTGACATTCCAGTCCCTATCTTGAGTTGAAATGACTTTCTTCTCTTGCTAGAGTTTATGACTCTGGTGACCTTGATCGTGTCTAAATGTTTAACAGGGGCAGAGAGCAGGATGGGTAATGTGTCCATCAGGTAACCCGGGTTGATTCCTGTGCCGATAACGGACTTTCCTGACTGCTTTGCTATCTCATCCAACTGCTTGGAAATGTCAGGGTATCGTGCGAGGGGGTATGACAGCTGCTCACATATCGACACGACATCCAATCCCGCCTTCAAGCAGGTCGTGATGGTTGGTGCGACAACCTTCAAAGACGAAGAGGTGGCCACCAGCGCGACATCAACAGGACCGACAGCATCTATTGCCTCTCTCAGATCGCCAAATATGGGTGTCTTTGTATTCGGCTCTAGTGAGAGTAGGGACTCAACGGTCTGTCCCCTCAAGTCAGGACTGATGTCCACAACGCTCTTCAGTTCCAAGTTCTCTCTCTTGATGATGGACTCAGCGATCTTGATACCAATGGAACCAAGACCAACCTGTAGGACTCTAAACGGCTCACTCATGTTGATGACCTCTTAAGGGTGTACGGCTTGAGACGTGCAGAACTACTACTTGAATTAATGGGGTCGCGGTGCGTTGCGCACAGCGTTGTGATTCCATCACTCGTACTCGCGGTTTTCGTATCTACTCATGACGAACAATAGGTCTGAGAGTCTGTTCAGGTACTTGAGAACCTCCGGATTGATCTTATAGTCCCTCTTGATGGCTACTACTCTGCGCTCCGCACGTCTGCAGACAGTTCTTGCAAGATGAAGGAACACTGCAGCCTTGCTCCCGCCAGGGATTATGAACGTCGAGAGTGGTGATAGCTCCTCAGAAAGTTTGTCCGCAAGCTGTTCGAGGGACTCCACATCTTCAGCAGTCGTCTGAGAGATCTTTGACAGAATGTCGACATTGGAGGTAGGATCAACCGCAAGCTCGGCTGCAATACCTGACAGTTTCTCCTGTATTTTGTGAATATGTTCCGCCATCTGGTCGGAGGAGTATATCTTGGCAATCCCCAAGACCGCAACGAGCTCGTCAACAGTTCCATATGCCTCGACGTGAACACTGTCCTTGGCTATCTCCTGACCTGATAGTAGCCTTGTGGTTCCATCATCACCATTGCGTGTGTATATTCTTCGTGCCATTACTTTCACACTCGTTTCCAGATCACAACTAACTAGAGCCTCTTCTCCGGCACCTGCACGGAGTACGCTGCCAACTGTGGGTTCCTCATCATTTTCATCATGCTGACACCAACACCATAGACATGAATCTTCTTGTCTGGTCTGATTCTCAGGAACACGACATCGAAGGCACCCTCAAGTCCAGTCTTGACGTTCTCTCTGAGAATCCACTTTGATGAGAATGACCGGACAGCCGCCTCATCATCAATGGGTAGCACCTCTGCTGTTCCTTGAAATGAGATCGTCGATGCAGGAATGAACGAGAGTACGTGGTGCGGAAATGGGATTGCAAAAGACACGTTGTGGTTCAGTCGAATATTCCTGGTCTTCTTGTA
>JAGSHP010000301.1 GCA_029855925.1 Candidatus Thorarchaeota archaeon
CTTCCACTCCGCCTCAATTCCGTCACCAACCTGCCCGAACACTTCATTCTCGTGCCCACTGAGATTGGCACCGCCGAGGATGTCCTTCGCCTTCTTGAACATCTACGCACCCATGGTGAGACTGTCGACCCGTCAGGACACGCAGATGAGGATGGTCATCTCCGCACACTTGTCACGGGAGTGCTTCAGTCCCCCGAGGAGTACGAACGGCTATTCAGGAAGTTCGGCACTATCCCGCAGCCCATCGCCTTCATGTATACCCTCGGCCTCGCACTCTCCGATGGCAGCTTCAAAGCCGATTCGCCCTACTCTTCACGAATACCTCTCACCGCGTCGGGCAAGTATGACTGGGCGCTCAATCTTGGCGATGGCTTTGCCTACACCCTCGCCCACCTCGGCATCTCAGTGACGCGGCACAAGGACCGCGAGCGCTTCCGCAGTGGCAAGCGACTTACTGAGTTCAAGTGGAGCAGCGAGGCTTCACCGCTCATCATGTGGATGAAGCGGGCCTGCCTCGGCCTCGAGGGGGATGATGTCAAGTCCTACGTGCCCGTTCGGGCCGAGTGGATTCTCCATATGCCACGTGCGTGGAGGGTCGCGTTCATTCAGGGACTGTTCGATGGCGACGGCCATGCGTCCATCAAGGCCTTTGAGATTGGCATTTCATCACGGGCGAATCGCCCCTTCATCGTGGACCTGCTTCGTTCCGTTGGAATACACTCAAGGGGAGATACAGAGGATGGGAAAAAGGTCATCATTGACCGACACGATGACCTCGTACGCGCCACAGAACTACCTATTGCCCGTTTTGCAACTGGACGCCAGCGCAGTGCAGAGGCGTTAAAGCACATAATACAACACAAGGAGACTGGTCCCATCACCGGCGAGACACGCGCGATAATAGAGGAGTTGTACGGCAAGGGACTGTCCCCAGGACAGATCACCGAGGCGTTATATGAGAGAGGAATCTATCGCACTCTTGGCTCCGTCGACGGATACATTAGACATCATCTTGGCAAAGGCAGACAGTAATGAAACGTTATTGAGAATGTTGAAACCTATACGAATCTGCAACTGGGTTATGACTGGACCAATGTGGTTACTTGCTACGGTACCACGTTAGGCTTTCAGAAAGGGTTTTAAACAAGTTGCTCGCGCTACACTAGTAAGAATCCGATTCAAAGACCATATACAGGTGACATATTTGCCAAAGACTTCAAAAAAGAGGCGGAAAAAGGACTCGTCTCCAATGCCCTCGGGTGGAGCGGGGCTTATAAGGTTCTTTGAGGACGAAACTCCCGGGATAAAGATTGGTCCGACCGTAGTGGTCGTATTCGCGGCGATTTTGGTCGCAGCGACCGTAATAGGGCATATTCTTGCGACCTCATGAGAGTCAGTTGTGATGGCTACTCCCTAAGGATTATAAAGAGAACGAGAACGGAGAGAACGCCATCAAGTGGTGAGAAATAATGAAGATGAGCAGTACAGTGAACAAATACTGTCCGAAGTGTCGCAAATACACCGAGCACGCAGTGAGTGTATACAAGAAGGGGAAGGACAGGTCAATGGCTCAGGGCGCAAGGAGGATGGCACGAAAGACAAAGGGATATGGCTCATTTCCAAAGCCCATCCAGAAGAGATTCGCAAAGACCACGAAGAAGACTGTACTGAAATACAAGTGCAAGGAATGCGGATACACGATCCAGGGTAAGGGTCTACGACTGAAGAAGGTCGAGGTTCAAAAGGCATAGTAGATCGTCTATGATTTTGCGGACCACAATGGTCGCAGCGCACAGTTGGAGTGTTCCGAGTTCAACAGCGTGTATACATAGTCACGTAGTATCTGTTTGTTTCTCTGTCTGTCTGTCTGTCTGTCTGTCTATCACATGAGTGAACTTCTGGTATGTAAGGACTCGAACATACGGTGATCAAGGTCTATGGAATGGCAGGCGCGGTATGGATCCTGGCAGACCTGTAGAGATAGAGTTATAATGCAACACTTACGTGAGAGAAAAAGACCCACCGGTGGGCCTCTTTCTCTTTGTAGAGGCAAGACTGACGAGTGAAATAGCAGCGGTGATAGTGTTGACAAAGAAAGAAATAGTAGAACAGCCCAACTCAAGGTTTCTCAGAGTGAAGTGTCTGGACTGCGAGAACGAGCAGATCATCTTCGACCACGCATCCACAGAGGTGAAGTGCCTCAAGTGCGGTAAGGTGCTGGCTCGACCCGCAGGCGGCAAGGTAAGGCTGGAGCCAATAGCGCGACAGATTGAGGAACTGCTATAAAGAGCGGCTTCAAGTAATGGAGGAGTGAAAAGATGGTCCTGAAACGTGCAGAATGGCCACAACCGGATGAGTACGTCATAGCAGTGGCGACGAAGGTGGCTCCATACGGAGCATACGTGACTTTGCCCGAGTATGGTAACAAGGAGGGCTTTATTCATATCTCTGAGGTGAGCAGCACATGGGTCAGGAACATCAGGAATCACATTCATGAGGGGGCACGGGTCATTGTCAAGGTCCTGCAGGTCGATCCTCAACGAGGGCACATCGATTGCTCGCTACGACGGGTATCAGCAGAGGCACGCAGAAAGAAGAACAACGAGTGGAAGCGTGCTCAGAAGGCTGAGAAGCTCCTCGAATTCATTGCAAAGGACAATAATATGAGCCTGGAAGAGGTGTACGAGAAGGTCGGTTGGCCGTTAGAGGATGCGTTTGGCGAGATATACAGGGGACTAGAGAAGGTTGCTGATGGTAACATAGAGCCTCTTGCAGATGTGGACATACCAAAGGAACTCAAAGAACAGCTGGTTGAACTTGCAAAGACACGAATCGAGATTCCATCGGTTGAGATCGATGGAGAGATGACCATAACCGTTCCCGGGCCAAATGGCATAGACACGATCAAGGAGGCTCTCAATGAGGGTCTTGTTCTTGGTCAATCATATGAGAAGTCAACCGTCGAGATCTACACGCTGGGTGCACCAAGATACAAGCTAAGAATTGTCAGCCCGGACTACAAGGAGGCTGAAGACATATTGGCCGCAATCATTGAAAGGGTTCAGGGAATCATTGAGAAGAACGGCGGCACATTCAAATTCACACGAAAGTAGGGGTGGAGAATGACACAGCTCTTCAAGTGTACACAATGCAATGAATATACTCTTGAGGAGGAGCGATGTCCTTACTGCGGGGGAGAGGTGTACAACCCACTGCCAGCCAAATTCAGTCCACAGGACAAGTATGGCGAGTACAGACGCGCAGCCAAGAGAAGGTCCAGGCAACATAATGTCTGAGCGGAGATAGAGTCCGCCAACTGCCGCCAATCCAACAGAGAGGGTTCTTGTTCTTAGATTGCATAGCAACGAGTACTACAAGAGGGCCTGGTCCATTGAGTCATTTTGCTAAAAAGAGTGGAAGTGGCAATGCCATAGAGGCCTTGCCAACTTTGTTCTTAGTACAGTTCCACAGGAACCCAGAAGGTCGCCCATGATGAGGTGAACGTGGGTTCGCCCGTATTGATATTGTTCCAGAAGAGAAGACGAATCTGATAGTTCATTCCTTCTTTCATCATGACGTCTTGCGGGTCTGCTGAGTTCAGTGGGATGATGAACTCGGCAACACCGTCACCGTAGGCAAACTCTGATGCATTCACACCGGATGAGTCCAATGACCAGGATCCATCAAAGCCCTCATGCCCGTCGTACGCGTCATGTCCATCATAGTTGACCGCACGAATGTCGGAGTGGGTTGTTGCACCGAGCTGAGAGATCTGTATGCCCAGAGAGTCCTTGAGGCCATCAAAGGCGTTCATCTCGACTCCGTAGTAGAGGTGCGTTCCATTGGATCGCATATAGACCGTCGCCTCGTAGTCACCACCAAAGATGACCTCCTGGCTGCCAAAGCTCTTCTCAGCACTGGAGAGAGAACCATCGAGGCTGATGTCCGCCAGCAAGTCCTTCTCGATCTGCCAATCTGCAGCGGTCTTGTTCAGTGCCTGGTCGAGCATGGTGTAGTCGATCTCATAGATCTTTACAAGACCGTACTCTGCACTGACGTGTATCAGCTTGAAGGCACCATGAAGGTCGGTGGGTATGTTGCTCACCCAGCGAGTGTCTGGGTCCTTGAAGTAACCGTTGAAGTCAACAGCCTTACGAGAGTCTGAGAGACCCATGTTGTTGGCTTCGTCTTCGGATCGAGGCTCACCATATAGCATGAGTTTGTAAATGGTCGATTGGAAGAAGGCATCCTGTGTATATTCAGTCTCCACGGTGTCTGGTGTGTTTGGATTATCACCCAGATAGGTGGCATCATCAATCACATCAGAACCAAGTCGGTCTTCTGCAATTCGGACCATCCAAGGCCATTTCCCTTCGTCACCACCGAATCCGGAGATTCTATGGCCCCAGTACACAAGGACGTGGGTCGTGTTCCACTGACGGAATACACGTAATGACTCTGTTAGGTTAAGAGCTGTCAGTGCATAGCCCATCAATGCGATTTGCGTGTTATTATGTGTGGAGTTGTCAACTATGGTACGACCGTCCCCTGCACTATTGATCCAATAGCCATAGTCCCACCAGCTCGCAATTGTGGCCGAGGGTGGAAGAACATTACGTACGAAATTCATCGCAGTCTGCCAGTCAGTATACTTTGCACCTTCTGAGAGCTTGCCCGATGCAAATTCGGGTCGCCCAACTTGAGTGGATGTGTAGTTCACACCACCAAGTATAGC
>JAGSHP010000194.1 GCA_029855925.1 Candidatus Thorarchaeota archaeon
ATGTAGATGCTGAGCAGATTATAGAGCAAATCTCGGAGAACCTCAATCTCCGACGGCAATGTGATATATCTCACGTCGGTGTCGATTGAAATAATATATTCACGTACATCCGGGCTCTTGTAATCGCGGACCTCAATGTTGTCAAGTCCGAGATTCTTGCAGACAGTCATTATTTGCTCCTTGTTGTGTCCAGGAGAGGCTGTCAGCCCCAGAGACCTGCAATAGCGCCCCTGTTTCTCATACATCTCCGCCACGAAAGTGTACGCATAGTTCCCCACTCCTCGGTGCGCCTCATCAAACACGACCAGAGATACATCTTGCAGATCATATCGCTTCTGAATCAAATCGTTCTGAAGTGCCTGTGGCGTCATTGCAATGACGGTACTTTGCTCCCAGATCTCGCTTCTCTTCGATGGGCTGTCCTGTCCTGTCAGGCATACGACTTTCTCTTCTGGGAGGTCAAGTACTCGACGCATGAAACGAGCCTGTTGGTCGACTAGCGGTCTGGAGGGGGCCAGGAATAGTATCTTCGAGTCAGGATGCTCTGTCAGTCTTTTTGCAGCGACCAACGCAGCAATGACTGTTTTTCCAAGACCTGTGCTTAGGATGACCAGAGTATCTTTCATTGCCGCAGTCTTTGCAAGGTTCACCTGATACTTTCTGTATTCGATTGTCTGCCTCTTAATTAGCGGTTCTTCAACGTATCTTATTTCTGACACAATGTCCATTCCTCAGCATCCAATTGATTAGGCTCTACGGTATCACATTACTGTCTATTGGCTCCAGTATTTTAGCTACAATCTTTGGTAGTCGTTTCTTGGTACTGACCATTGATGATTGTTTCTTTTTTCGATGTAATACTCACGGTAAAAAGTTGGACATGTTGTTCATTATGTGGAGCAAGTTGATAATGACCGCAAAAGAGGCAACACCAAGCATCGAGGCTGAACTGTACGAACTGAGTATGCCCGGCCGTCTTCTGGGAAAGGAGGTTCTTGATAGCAGAGCCCGTAGAATTGGTATTGTAAGAAGCATCCGCATAGGCCTACATCCCACTCGATCAGAACTAATCGTAAAGGGGGCCGAGGTCGAATTCCCTGTGGACTTCTCGAAAGTTGAGACCGTAGGCACTGTGATTCAGCTCAATTCCGAAGTGAAGGACGCTGAAGAGATCGAGGTTCATGATGTCATACGTCTCCAAAAGGAAGTACTTGATGATATCCGCAGTTATCTTGGGGGCCCATAGTTCAGGCTCATTTCGAAGATATTAATAACGACTTGTAGTTCGTTGCAGTGGTGCAACGAGCAATGAATCTCACTGTAGAACAACTGGCTCGAATGATTGATCATACTGAACTCAAACCTGATGCCACAACTGAACGAATTCGTACATTGTGCCGTGAGGCTATCGAATACAAATTTGGTGCAGTCTGTGTGAACAGCTGCAATGTGGCAACAGCGGCTAACACGCTTGAGGGAACTGGTATTGAGATCTGCAGTGTTGTGGGATTTCCGCTCGGTGCAATGATCACAGATGCTAAGGTCTGTGAGACTCGTGCTGCAATTGAGAACGGTGCGACTGAGATTGACATGGTGATGAACATAGGCGCCTTCAAGTCAAGTGATTTTGACACAGTACGCGCAGACATTGCTGCGGTTGTTGAGGCTGCTGCTGGCCATACCGTGAAAGTCATTCTTGAAACTGGTCACCTGACTCCTGATGAGATTGTCCACGCATGCAAGATCTGTGAAGAGGCGGGGGCCCATTTTGTCAAGACCTCAACAGGATTTGGTCCCCGTGGCGCCTCTGTTGAAGATGTGAAGATAATGCGCGATACGGTGGGGAAACGTCTTGGAATAAAGGCTGCTGGTGGAATTCGTACGTTTGAAGATGCACTTGCAATGATTGAGGCAGGCGCCACAAGAATCGGCGCAAGCAAAGGTATACAGATTCTGGCAGGATTCCACGAATAGACAGACAGATAGGCAGATCACAATGGGGTTGGCTTCAACTGGCACGCAAGAAAAGTCGTAAGTTTCGCAGGGGTCATGCTCCATATCTAGGTAAGATTCGACTATACTGGTGCGACAAATGTAATGTCCCCCGCGTAAATGAAACGCCGTGTAGTGTCTGTGGGGAAGTTCCACGGCAGGTGCCTATTGCGCCTCCTGGTGACCCCTTCCCGGCCATGGATGGTCACCTTCAGCGGGTCATCACTACTGTTGACCGTCAGTTTGGAGATGGTGTTGGTGCATCGGTCTTCCCCCCAGACAAGCCAATCGTAATGAACAAGGTATCATCTCTGGACGCAATGTATGAGGTCGTTGTGGATGGCCACATTCTTGGTCGCCTCAGGTTCGAGATTGCTAAACAACAGTATAGCTTTGTTCTCTCGCTAGAGGGCGGTCGTAGAATCTCCATGTTTAGTCGTCAGAAGTGGGTGTCCTGCTCAGATGACGTAATCCCATTTCTAAGAGATGGTGCAAATCTCTTAGTACCTGGAATTGTCGGTTGCGACTCTGAGATCGAGGTCGGAGATGAGGTCATGCTCATCGACTCGATGGGCAAAGTCATAGCCGTGGGAACGGCACGGATGAGCGGTGAAGCCATGGCCTTGGAGAATCGCGGGTTCGCTGTCAAGATTAGAGGATTCGGTGACCCAACGGACCCATGTACCAATCCCCTGACCGCAAGCTGGACCGATGTTGTAGAGGCAAACGAACACGACTTGCAACAAATAGAGCAAGAGGCCATCGAATTCATCAAAAAGGTCACATATGACCGCGACCTTCCTGTAGTAGTTGGTTTCAGTGGTGGAAAGGACTCTCTTGTGACCTACCTATTGGTCGAAAAGGCCCTTGGTACCAGTCCACCCTTGTTCTTTATGGACACAGGCCTAGAACTGCCAGAAACAGTCGAGTATGTTCATGAATTCGCTAGAGCGCGAGGGGCTGATATCATTGGTGAAAGTGCAGGTGACCAATTCTGGCAGTCAGTCAAGGTGTTCGGCCCCCCGGCTCGTGACTTTCGCTGGTGCTGCAAAGTACTGAAACTGGGTCCCGCAGCGACTGCAATCTCAAAGAAAATGGAGGGCGCGACCCTCTCATTCATGGGGCAACGACGTCTAGAGTCATTTCAACGTTCAATCGAGCCGCGTGTCACCTCAAATCCATGGGTGCCAGGTCAAATTTCAGCCAATCCGATTCAACGATGGAACGCCCTTGAAGTCTGGCTATACATCTTTCGCGAAAAGGCTCCGTTCAACCCTCTCTATGCCAAGGGATATCATCGAATGGGCTGCTATCTATGTCCTTCCTCCCCCCTTGCAGAGTTCCAACAGCTCGAAACTACCCATCCCCAATTGTACGAACGTTGGCGAAGTGTTCTCTTGGACTGGGCTGAACGTTACGGTTTTCCGTCAGAATGGGCCGACCTTGGTTTTTGGCGTTGGAAGCATCTTCCAAAGGGGCAACAGGCTCTGGCAAAACAACTTGGACTTGACCTCAGGGTAGACCGCACCACCAGCTCCCAAGAGTTCCGAATGGACATAGTCAAGGGGATCTCCCCGTGTACCGCTTCAGGCTTCAGCATTGAGGGTCAATTCACAATGGGCATTGATATCAATCGGGCCAAGCAGCTCTTGCCAATATTCGGAAAGGCCCGGTTCTCAGAGGAACTCGGCGCATTACGAATAAGTGCGGGAGACACCAGCATTCTAGTCTTCAGTTCGGGTTCCGTGGTAATACGCGGCTCAAACAAGAAGTCCGTTGAGTATTACACGTCCCCTCTGGAACGGGCATTGCGTCGCGCTCTCTTCTGTCAGGCCTGTGGCTCCTGTATTCCCCAATGCAAACAAGGCGCGCTATTCATTGCAGATGATGGGAGGATCGCGGTCGATCCCTCTCTCTGTATTAATTGCCTTGAGTGTAATGACTGGCCCTGCCCAACATATTTGAGCTGATCTTTTGACAAAACCTTAATTACTTGGCACTAGACAAAACCTGTAAGATGCTCCTATGTTGAAGGTGGTCTTACTATATGCTGAGCGCAATCTCGTTCAAGATATATGAAATGCGTCGTTATCTTGTTCTGAGTTTAGTAATTTCAATGGTTGCCATTCCAATTGCCAATATGTTCGTCATTGAACGGGATCGCAATAGGAATGAGATGTATGGTGAGGCCTTCTGGATTTACGGATTCAAAGTCTACGACATGACGGATCAGGAGCTTGTCAACTCACTCCCCCCTGAATGGGGCTATAATGACGGAACGCATACACTCCCCCCGTATCTTGGGAATATCAAGTATGAGTATCCAGTCTTTGGACTGATCTTCTTTGCAATAGCCGTATGGTTGTTTCCAGGGGTGAATGACTTACAACCATTATGGCTGAATTTCCTTTTGGTCTTGACCTTCAACCTCAACCTCATTCTGATTGCCATTCTTCTTGGGGATAAGATCTACAAAGTTCAATGGGCTCGTCTATTCTTTGGAGCATATTTTGTCTACGGACTCATCATGTCGGCTGGTGGCGGGAAGCTAGAACCCATCGTCGATAGTCTTCTATTGATGGCCTTGGTCCTACGACAAGAGGGGCAACGCGGCAAGTCGATGTTCGCACTTGGTCTTGCCGTCCAGACGAAGATCTATCCTGCGGTCCTGTTCCCCCTGCTCTTCATAGAGGCCCCTGTTGCTGCAGTATGGTTCTTTGTATCACTTCTACTCACAATAATTCCCTTTACATTACTTGGTGCGAACTTCGACTCGCTAGTCGAACACTTTCTAAACACATCAGACTATAGCGCCTACATTGTCAATCCTATGTATCCCGGACTCGGCCTTGCAAGTCCGATTCTTGGCACAGACCCTCTTCAAACATATGTCTGGCCCCCAAGTTTCATCCCCCTAGTCATCTATCTGTCCTTCATGCTGTACACGCTTCCCCTATATCTGCCGAAGAAAGCAGCATTCGTGGCAGCCTCGTTCAAGGACAAGATTCTCCTTCTGAAACCGTTGTATCTATATCTACTTCCAGGAATCCTGTTTGGTTTCCGGTGGGTCATGCCTTGGTATCTATTTTGGCTGGGCAGTCTGATATTTCTCTTTGACAATGAAGAACAGGCTGTTGGCTACTTGAAAATGATTACCATAGTGGGTCTTGTCTATTGGTTTGGGGTCTCCTGCAATTGGCCTTACTTCATCAGTGGTCCGCTTGTCGATTTCATGTCCCACTTCACCTCTGGATGGTACACTCTACTGGGATTATCACTTATGGTTGCCATTACCGCCGTATCGTATGTCATTTGGAAGAAAGTCTTCGAGCGGCGCGAGCGGAAGGACCAACTGTATCGTGAGGCAGAAGCACGTGGCGAGCTGATAATTTGATCACCGTGAGGTACCGTTCGCCTTGTAATACTCGATGATTCGCTTACGAATTCGAGTGGAGGAGCAGAGCCCGTCTGCATCTCTCTTCTCAAGGCGGACTATCTTCACGTCTAGTCCTCTTTGTTGTATCTGATTCTGGAGCTGTTCCACATTGACCTCTTGGTCGTAGCCCAGTGCGATTATGTCGGGTCGTTCCTTCTCCACAATCTGAGAATGATCTCTTGTTGGATATCCAATGACTGCTCGTGACACAACTCTCAGTGATTCAACAAGGCGCCTTCGTTGCTCCTGCGGAAAGACTGGTGGAGCCCCTCTCTCATGCAAGATTGTTTCGTCGCGCGCGATGACGACCACCAATTCCCCATCTTCTCCTGCGAGTTCTCTGGCCTGTTCTAGATACGCCACATGACCGAGGTGAAGTATGTCGAATTTACCGGCAGCAAGTACTTTCTTCCCCGCCATCCGTCACGACCTTCACTTAGTCTTCGTCAACAGCAAGGAACTCATGCCCTTCTGTGATTGTTTCGATGCGTCGCTTTGTCTTTGTAATCTGGCTCACGTGTACGAGGCCATTGATCTCCAATTGCATCAATGCGCCGTTCAACTCAGATGGTGCTGGTTGTTTTCCCAAGACCTTCTTTATTGCTCTCTGAAGCTCGTCATCCAAGATTACCCCATGCCTCTTCTGCAATATTGACATTATCACGTTCTTTAGAGGCATTGAATTCCATGTACTCACGTTTACTCCTCCTTTAGGAATAGTAGCTGGACTGGTCTGCGGTAGCGACCATGGTTGTCTTACGCAGTTCGACGTTCAAGCGTTCATAATGCTCAAGGTCCTGTGGTGACACAGAGGAGTGGATTGCTTTGAGCGCTGACTCGAAATGTCTCCATGAAACCTTGTCGATGTTCATGTCCTCTCTGAGAGCGCGCATCCCTGCCTCTCGACATAATGCCTCAATATCACCACCAACAAAGAGTTCCGTTTCAGCGACCAATCTATCCACATCAACATCATCATCAAGCGGCATATTCTTGAGGTAGATCTGGAATATCTCCTTTCGCCCATCTGGATCTGGAGCCTTCACATAGACGAATCTATCGAATCTACCTGTACGTAGTAATGCAACATCAATTAGATCTGGTCTATTCGTTGCTGCGATGACGAGAATGTCCTTCATCGCTTCGAGTCCGTCCATCTCAGTCAATAACTGACTTATGACGCGTTCAGTGACATGACTGTCACCCTCGCGTCCGCCACGTTTTGGTGCAATTGCATCAAGCTCGTCGAAGAAGATTACGGCCGGTGCTGCTGTTCGCGCCTTCCTGAAAATCTCACGGACCGCCTTCTCACTCTCTCCAACCCATTTGGAGAGCAGCTCTGGTCCTTTCACACTGATAAAATTGGCCTCGCTCTCAGTAGCAACGGCTCTTGCAAGCAGGGTCTTTCCGCAACCAGGGGGCCCAAATATCAGCACACCCTTGGGTGGCGTGATACCAATCCTTCGGAATGCTTCAGGTTTCTTTAGAGGCCACTCCACAACTTCAATGAGCTCTTGTTTGGCCTCTTGTAGCCCTCCTATATCTGACCAGTGCACATTCGGTACTTCTATGAACACCTCACGTACAGCCGATGGCTGAATCTCACGAAGGGCATTCTCAAAGTCTGAGGAATTGACCTCGAGCTTCTCTAAGACCGTCTGGGGTATCTCATCTTGGTCCAAGTCAATATCTGGGAGATATCTTCGGAGTGCCTTCATTGCAGCCTCTCTACAAAGAGCCTGTAGGTCTGCACCAACAAAACCATGCGTGATTTTTGCTAACCGCGTCAAATCGACCTTCAGCTCGCCCTCGGATGTCAGAGGCATCTCTCGAGAATGTATCTGCAAGATCTCAAGGCGTCCCATCTCATCTGGCACGCCAATCTCAATCTCTCTATCGAATCTTCCGGGTCGACGAAGAGCAGGATCGAGAGCATTGACCCTGTTTGTTGCTCCAATCACAACTACCTGTCCTCTTGACTTCAGACCGTCCATCGTGGCCAGAAGTTGAGCGACAACTCTGCGTTCGACCTCTCCCTGAACATCCTCGCGTTTTGGTGCAATTGCATCTAGTTCGTCTATGAAGATGATACTTGGCGCATTTTCCTCAGCATCCTCAAAGATCTTCCTGAGTTTTTGCTCAGACTCTCCATAGAACTTTGACATGATCTCTGGACCATTAATGTGAATGAAGTTAGCCTCCGATTCACTTGCTACCGCCTTTGCAAGCAAAGTCTTCCCAGTGCCCGGTGGTCCATGAAGAATGAGTCCTCTTGGGGGATCTATACCTAGACGTTTGAATATCTCTGGATGCCTCATCGGAAGCTCGACCATCTCGCGAATTCGCTGGATGGGTTCCGCAAGACCTCCAATCTCCTCGTAAGTGACCTGAGCAGTTCCTGATACCTCTCCTGTTGGTTTCTCCGAGATGGCTAGTATCGTTACATTATGAACAACAACAGTACCCGCCGGTTTGACATCCGTGACCTTGAACTGAATTGCTCTGCCCAGAATGGGAATGTATACAATATCTCCAGTTGTGACGGGACAATTCAAGAGCTTGCGCTTCACGAACTCTTCAAATCTTGGCTCTGGCCTTATGGGAACGGAAGTGGGTGCAAGGGTGACGCTTCTGGCGGTTTCCTCATTAGCCCGAGTCACGACCACTTTATCTCCAAGACTAACACCCGCATTTCTACGAATGCGGCCATCCATTCTAATGATCTCTCTACCCTTGTCGCCTTGATATGCGGGCCAAGCAATTGCGGCGGTTGTCTTCTTTCCTTTAATCTCGACAATGTCCCCAGTACGAATTCCTAGCTTCTCCATGGATTTTGCATCAATTCTTATAATAAATCGACCAATATCTCGATGTTCGGCTTCTGCAACTTTTAGTTCGATTTCAACCATGGTATGCGCACCCTTCATGATTCACTTTTGGCCCGTCGGAAGTATGGAATACTGATTTTCATTCAGTCCAATGTGTTACATGTGACCTTCGAACGGTCAGTTAATGAGTTTATCTCTATTGTCAATTTGACGGAAATTTCTACTGATTCCGCGCCAACTGTCCGACAGGATGTCTGTATGTCCATTTGGTTATGATAAAATCTCCATCAAAATGGAGCTTGTTTCAAATATCACATTCGTGATACCATTTCCACTTCTACCTGAGCAACTCCATCAAGTGCCGTAATTGCTTTTTCAATGTCGTCAGGTCCACCCATTGCCTCATCACGGGCAACATTCATTCGGAGCGCTTTGAGACCAAATGCAATCGGCACTATCTCGGTGGCTCTCACATCGGTTCCCTCAGGAATATTCTCTTTGATCTTCTCCAAGAGCGACTCGAGGTCCACGTCGACATCTTCAGGCATTATCTTAAGGGTCATGACTACTCTGGCCATTTGACTCACTCCGTGTTCTATGGCCCCTCAAAACCACAATTGGGGCACTTGTATTTAGTAGAAAATCTTCTACATGTTTCGCATCTTCGGATAGTGAATGCACCACAGTTGGGGCATTCAAACTTGACACTATCCTCTTGAGGTGATATTGACCTATGGCAAGAGGTACATCGGATTGCTTTCATTGACGACAAGGAATTCACCAGATAGTCGTTTTTCTGTCGGGTTCTTTGCCTCCCTGAAGTGAGAATCTTATAAGCATACCGAAGGTGACCGTTATTCCAGCAGTTAATTGATATGGATGTGTCTTATCATAATCTCAAGGGAGATGGCCCCATGGGAACTCGTCTTGGTGACATAATTAAGGCCGAAGTGATCTCGCTTCAAGAACTGAGTGGCAAGGCCATTGCTGTAGATGCGTTCAATACATTATACCAGTTCCTCTCCACAATCAGGCAACCCGATGGCACCCCTCTTCAAGACAGAAAGGGACGGGTCACCAGTCATCTGAGTGGACTCTTTTACCGGAACTTGAATCTCATAGAAAATGGAATTCGCCTAGTCTATGTGTTTGACGGGGAGTCCCCAACACTCAAGTCGGCCGAACAAGACCGCCGACGGACCATTCGCATGGCTGCACAGAAGGAGTGGGAACGTGCCTTGGAAGAGGGCCGAATTGAAGATGCACGGAAAGCGGCCAGCAGGAGCTCAAGGCTCTCGACTGAGATGATTGAGGAGAGCAAGAGTCTGCTCATGGCAATGGGTATCCCTGTGGTGCAAGCGCCATCTGAAGGTGAGGCTCTGGCTGCGCAGATGACACGTTCCAATATTGTCTGGGCAAGCGCCAGTCAAGACAATGATTCTCTTCTCTATGATTGTCCTCGGATGATTCGTAATCTATCTGTTTCAGGTAGGCGAAAGAGAACCGGCTCCAAGTCGTACAAGATTGTCTATCCGGAGCTCATTGATCTTGCAGTAAATCTGCGTTTACTCGGTATCTCTCGCGAGCAACTGATTGACATTGCAATTCTCGTTGGAACGGACTATAACGACAAGGTGCCTGGAATTGGTCCAAAGACCGCGCTCAAGCTCATCAAGCAATACGGCAATCTCGAAACGATTCAGAAGGAGAAAGGGATTGAGCTGGACTTTCCTGTCGATGAGATTCGCGATATCTTTCTCAAACCTCCACGAGCCGAGATTCCCACGCTGGAATGGCGAAGTCCCTCCCCTGATAGAATCAGAGAGATACTGTGTGAGGAACATGACTTTAGCGAGGGCAGAATCAACGCTGCTCTTGATCGCCTCAAGACTCGTCTTGAGGAACTAGAGGAATCTGCAAGGCAGAGCTCGCTCACCGATTTCTTCTAGCCGTACACACCTCTTTGAAACAGGGTCTCATTCAGACTGCTGACCTATCAGAAGAGTCTTTATAGGTTGAGCACCGAATCAGTCTTGAAACTACAGCCAGTGTAGTTCCGAGCTGGAGTCTTGCCCAATGAAGAAGAGGATGACTGCCATTCGATGTGAGGTCGCCGATATCATCAATGGTACCTTCGATAACGATGATGGCCCTAGAGTCATCTCGCCGTATGGAGTAGAGATGCGCCGTATTGC
>JAGSHP010000166.1 GCA_029855925.1 Candidatus Thorarchaeota archaeon
ATGCTGGTTCGACAAGGTCGGAGAGTGCATACACACCGATGACATGGATAGGATACTCCCGAAGATACGTACTGCTGATATCCTGGTTCTTGCAACACCGATCTATCTCCCACTTCCCACCGCCTTTCAGAACCTGTTGAATCGACTGATGCCGCTCATCGAACCGCTGCAAGAGGTCAAGGATGGACGAACTCGAGCTAAGTGGCATGATGATGTAAAGGTCTCGAAGATTGTGTTCGTGTCCAGTGGAGGTTGGTGGGAGAAGGGAAACTTCGAAGTCGTCACACATATCTTGAGGGAGATTGCAGAGAACACCGAGACCGACTTCATAGGCCCCATAATTCGCCCTCACTCTAATTATCTAATGAAGAATCTGGAGAGGGCACGGGAGGTCTATGCAGCAGCAAGAGCGGCAGGGGAGTACATCGTGCAAAACGGTGCTATCACACAGGATCTTCTTGACAGAATCTCGCAGCCACTGATTTCGTATGAGGAGTTCATCGCGCGCGACAACAGGACGTATCTCGCTGCGAAGGGCACCAAACAGTCACGCAAACATGTTCTGCTAGGGGACCCGCTGAGAGATCTCACTACCATGCTGCGGGTACTATTCGGTCACGTGCTCCTGGTCGGCGCGAGTCCTCAAGGTTCGATGACACCAGTGGTCTCATGTTATGTTGCGTTTCATCATGA
This sequence comes from Candidatus Thorarchaeota archaeon, assembly GCA_029855925.1. Lineage (GTDB taxonomy): Archaea > Asgardarchaeota > Thorarchaeia > Thorarchaeales > Thorarchaeaceae > B65-G9. The sequence goes on from JAGSHP010000166.1 coordinate 694, forward strand.
ACCGGCTCACAAGCCACACAGGGAGCGCCATCATGGCAAGGACTGCTCCCAGCGAGATCACTGCTTCATGATTGTATGCAATGATGGCTGCTACAATGACAAGAATGTAGGGCAGCGCCATCAGCAACGCGAAGTCTCTCCTTGCTCCTTCTTCTTCCTCCTCGTAGAGCCCCAGCCTGGAGATGGCGAAGAGCAGCGGGATGATGAACGTGATGAGTGACACAAGAGTCAGCCAGGTCCACTCGATTGGCTCGAAGAATTGAGCAGCATAGCTCTCCTTCCAGACCAAGCCGAGAGGAATCACGGACCAGATCACGTACGTGGCCGGACTTGGCAGGCCGAACTGCCCCACTGCTATCAAGTAGCCACGGTCATCGAAATATGTCATCCAGGGCACAAAGATGCTCAAAACGAGCAGAAGAATTGGGGGAAATCGTGAGTCCACTACAACATCATGAAGCCTACGAGTCCCAATCATCTTCCAAACTAGCAGTGCAATGACGACAAAGCAGTATCCCACAAGTGAGAGCAACACAACATCTCCGAGACCCAACATCACACCAAGCACAGTGACTGCTGGGAGGACCACCTTGAATCGCAGGTTGTACGCGCTGTTGGTTCCTTCTGCCAAGAACGCTCGGGCCTCTATCCTCTCGGGCCATATCGCCTGTGAAGGACTGTAGGGTGCCACAGGTGAAAATGGATTCAGCAAGATTATCTCGAGATGATCCGAGAAATGCGGAATGTACAGCGCGGTGAAATTTCGGATAGGGAGGTCATAGATCGTCTCCCAGACCTGTCGGTCATATTCGTCCTCCCCGTATGCGTCCACATGTATTTTCTTAAACAGGAAACGGGGACTCAGTGCCAGACTCACCTTGGGCACTATCAGACCCACATCTATGACCGACGCGTCGCCTGCTCGTATAGCGAAGTTAGTTGCAACTCGTGAGGAATTCAACCACGCCTCATTGTAAAACCAGAACCCTGTGAACCCAGAGTAGTTACCAGGATCCAGATAGAAGGTGTTTGTTGTCCTTCTTATGTGCAGCAATGCGTACGTGGCATTCGCGTCATCCCGAGTTATAGACAGGCATGGAAAACTCTCCATATACATTACATTGGGGTCGTCAAGGAAACTATCACCCTCAGAGGTGCGAACAACGAGAGTGGCAGGATAGAGGGTCTTCGAGAATGTTGCTTCGACAGAGAGACTCTCGATAATGATCTTCGTTGTTGAGTTAGTCGAAGTGATCCACATCTTGGTTGTCAATTCCTCAAGCCATGTGTTTGCCGCTTGTCGCAGAGTCAGACCATCAACAGGAACAGTGATTATCGCGCTCTCACCTGAGGTAAGGGTTGTCACGTTCCGGTTGAGTTCGGTGATATCTCCATACCAGAGAGCCAAGCCCAGTTCCGCCTCTCCTTCAACTACTCTGAGCCTCGCCTGACCGACTACGCCTGTGCAAGTGCCATTCTCAAGATAGTTACTAAACTGAATTTCTACGACTTGTGAAGCGTAGGGAATTTCTAACTCGTATCCATCTTGTCCGTGCGAAACGTGGTTTTCCAGCTCATAACTTGCTGTGATACTTCCCTGGTCCTGTGGATTGAACGGGCTGGAGTTCAACAATACGGCACTTGTCATACCCGGTGTCTCGGTGTATGTCGTGGTAGCGAATGCAGGCTCAGTTATTTCTGTATCAAGCTCAATGCGTGACTCGGCGGGGATGACATGGTTCAGTGACCAGATGCTTGGCAATTGTGTGAACACAACAAACGCAATGATCACCACAGACCACTCACGCTTGCCCCAGTAGCGACCAATCCGGAAACCGGACCTCTCCAGTCTTGCAGCATAGCTGCGCCCTCTTTCGAAACCCTCTTTCGGAAGTCTGCATGCACGCTGTATTAGTTGAAGGATTTTCACTATGTCCCATCTTGCAACCATTGTAGTCGCCTCATTATTTTTTCAAAGAGAATCTTTGCAATCTCAGTTGGCTGTTTGCCAGTAGGGAGCCCAATCTGCCACTCAGATGCGAGCCCTCGAAGTATCTCATCGCACTCTGCTCTCAACGAACATGATTTACAGTCGCCCTCGTGGTCATACCATACCTGAATCTGGAACTCCGGAGAGTATGTTATGTACACGGTCGTCTTGTTGATTGGGCTGTACCCAACCGCGAAACCATATTCTTTACTGAGATGATCCAGTCGAATCCTGTTGACCCGTGCGGCATGCGCCAGCAACTTTCCAATCCTCTGTTCAGCAATGCGTTGTGCTTGGCTTACAAAAGGACGAGACACTCCCAACTCAACAGCAATTTGAGATGGCGGTACCTTCTGTCTGCGCTTGAGCCAGATCAGACTTTGACGTTTTGTAGGATACCGAAATGAGAATATCTCGAACACCTCAGCTGAGAGTTAACCACTTTCATGCAACTGTTGAAATAAAGGCTATTAAGAATTTCGGATAGAGTATCGTAGTCTGGTGGAGTTGATGCGAGGCCACCACAACTATTCTCGCTGAAGACTCTGTCTTGTGTTGGTAACACAGATATAGAACTAGTGATTGTATGGCGAGCACAAGAGAACAAAGGCGTAGCCGTTGAATGAAGACATGGAGGCCCTGAGAGACTATCTATCTGCAAGTCCCACACCCTGGAGGACCATTGACTCATTGGAAACACGTGGAAGACTTCTCGATCCGGAGATACAGAACGCCATTGCAGGCGCAATAGAACGGTCACCAGAGCCATGGTGGTTGGTAGGTACCATTGCAACAAGAACGCAATTGATGACGGCAAGGCCAGTAATCGCGGCACTCGACTCTGCAAAGTCAAAGATCACTGAGGCGATTCGTAGCGGTAATGTGAATGTGATCTTTGAGGTGGCAGATGCTGACATCGTGATAGAGGACTCGGACTTTCAGAGCGCAGTTGCAAGAGCGATTCGCACATACACAAATCCGTCGTGGCTCATTGCTGAGATGGGTCACATTCACGGTCTCGTCACATCTAGGATTATTCAAGAGGCTGTCGCCGACGTTCTGATGGAGTCCGCCCAACCATGGAACGAACAGACAGCAATCTGTGACATATCTGAGTTGAGAAACTCTCACCTTGTGAAGTATGCAATTCGCGAGGTCAGCCCGGCAATTGCAAGAGTCATCAGAGAAGAGTCTGCGCCATGGTGGATAATTGGCGGAATCGGCAGATGTGGAGACCTGCTGGAGCCAGAGATCATTGATGCGATTGAGTCACGGGCGAATGACATTGCAGAGGCAATAAGGACTGGTGCAATAGAGAAGACTTTGGTGGAGGAACTCCTTGCTGTTGAGACCCTGAGGAACAACCCTGACGTGGAGAGGGCAATGAGAGAGCGCGGCATCGTATAGACTCCAATGAGTCTGACGATGGTCTGAGCAAGACCGCTATGGACTTACACATACCGACTTACAGACTTGGTACCTCGGTCCAATTCACAAAGTAGACAGACATGGTGTCCCGACCACAGATCACATTATCGTCGAGATGTACGGTGTACAGAACAGAATAGTGGTTCCCCAGAGCCTGCGCATAGACCGTAAAGAGTTCATCAAAGAATGCGAAATAGGAGCAGTTCTGGCCACGAAGATATTGAAGCGTTTCGAGCAACGTCATGTTGGAATGCAGTATCTCCGGGCTCACGAGACCGGCAAGGTCGATGATGGCTCTACCCGATATGAATCGTATTGCGCCCACGTCATGTGTCGCAATGACTGCATCTTGGCTTGTGTGGTCGCGCAGCCAGAGCCCGATGTCAACCTGCATCTCATTGATGTTCTTCACTGCATTTCCGTACAGATCGCTCTGGCGTTCATACAGTGGAACTATGGGCACGATGAGAAGCCCCACCACTATTCCAATCGTGATGAAGTTTAGTTCTCCCATTCTTGGCAGACTTATCCTCCCACGTGAGATCCTATCAAACAAACATGCTACTCCAATGACGGCACAGACCATGCACAATGCAAGCACGGGAGTCAGATATCGTGCATTGTTCACCAATGATTGTCGTGGCATTATGAGACGATACATCAGCAGGAGGATCACGGGATATACCCATAGATATGGACGAGCTGTCTTAAGGATGAACAGTCCAAGAACGAGACCAATCAAGAGAAAGGGCTGTGTTCGAAACCAATCAATCATGTAGTCATTCCAAACTGCGATGGTCTCTGGGCTGGCGGGATACAGTTTCGCATAGAAGGTGTCAGGCAGTGGATAGCCGGTCACACTTAGGCAATGAATCACCCAGGGCAGAATGATGACCGCCGCGATGAGCAAGACCACAGCAAAGGACCTCAATAGTTGATCATATGGCTCATGACCGGTAAGATAGATCAGCCAGAGCAAGGTACCCAGTCCGACAAGCAAAATGCCCTCCGGTCTCGCGAGATACGCGAATCCCAGCAAGATGCCAACTACGTACTGGTCACTCCGCTCTGTCCTCTCGAAGACAAGGACGGAGCTGAGAAGAATGAACAGAAACAGAGGGAATTCCATGCCCGAGAGCATGAGCCATGTCACCCTCGGCGTCAGAACAAATGCGATCATTCCGATTGCAGCATAGGTTGGGTTCTTGGTATGTCGTTCAACCAGCAGACCGGCCAGAAACGTACAGAGTATGTAGAAAACCGTGGAGATGACATAGATTCCAAGGATCAGACCAGTCACGTCAGTCGTGATGAAAAAGAGCGGTACGAGCATGATGGACCATAAAGGACTTGTCGAGCCCGTCGAGGGTCGACCTGGGGAGTATTCCCACGGCGTCCCTTCGTATATTGTACGTGCGTACTCAAGATGAATCCACGAGTCGTCGAGTGGTAGTCCGATCGATGCCCATCGCGTAAGCGTGACGAGGTAGTGCACAACAGTCGCAAGGGTAACAACAAGAGCAACCACTAACAAGAGACCCGCTGTTGTCCTAAGCAAGTTAGAGAGTTGTTTCAACCACCGCACCAGTACTCTGTATGTGGTCGTGAGAGTGTTCCTCATCTCAGTGATCATGTGTTCAAATTCTCCCGTCTCGTCAACTCGTCTATAGAGTTCAGAAATAAACCTTATCGACAGACCTGCACACTGGAGATGTCCGAGAGCACCTGAGCTGGAACTGATCATGGTGTTGTTGATTCGCATACGCAGGTCTGGGCAGTCGTTGTGCCGCGATTTCGGAACTCCCCCTGCGGCCATGGCAGAAAAGGCTTATTTGGTGATTGTGCAGAATCACCCAGTGATGAGAGGTTTGGAGTTACTCACATGGCAATCGTTCAGGTAAGGAATCTTACAAAGCGCTTTGGAGACCTAGTCGCTGTCAATGGCTTGTCATTCAGCGTGCAAGAAGGCGAAGTCTACGGTATTCTGGGGCCAAATGGTGCTGGAAAGACGACCACGCTCAAAATGCTGATGGGTCTGTTAGAGCCCGATAACGGAACAGGCAGCATCTTTGGACTAGACTGCACTACTAATCCCATCGAAGTGAAGAGAAAGGTGGGATATGTACCTGAAGAACACATCCTCTACGAGTCACTTACACC
>JAGSHP010000280.1 GCA_029855925.1 Candidatus Thorarchaeota archaeon
ATATCACACTCTGACGACTTGTCTGCTCCTGCTACAGAGGTGGTTTGTAAACCATCGGGTTTCTTCTCAAGCGGTCGCGTCTTAAACTTGGCGCTGCGCCTTTGTATGAATCATACTTGGATAGTTGGGCAGCAGTCTGTCCAGCTCTGTGGCAATTGGATATGACCATTGAGAGCAAATTGCAGGGGCATCGGTCAACTGACCAGTATTTCCCTAGATGACTATCAGATAAACTGAGTATTCTTATAGGCGTGAGTTTGTCCATACTCTCGGATGCTTGATTATTGTGGCACTCAAAGATCTTCTAAAGCGAGCAGGAAAAGGGTTAGTCATCACTGCTGCGTCTGTCTTGGCTGGTGCTACCCTTGGTCCTATCGCTGCAACCGCGGTTGGAAGCTTTCTCTCTCGCTCGATGAGCTCCATCGGCGTTGCAGTTAGTTCCGAGGTCATAGAAGAAGTGATTCAGGAGAAGATTGAAGGAACGGCCAGTAGCCTGATGAATCTTGGTCGTCCGAAGGCCATTGAGGAGATGGCAACTGCAATATCCGAGAAGAGCGGCATCAGCGTTGAGGATGCAACAGCAGGGCTTCAGTATAGCCTTCGTGAGTTTCAGTCCAATATGGACGACATACTTGGTCAATTGCGCAGCAATCAGGACCTCCTGACCCAGGTCCTCGAACTTGCAATGTCCAGTGGTGTCAAGATCGATATGGTCATCGCACAGGGACAGAGAACCAATGAGGCTCTTGATGAGGTTCTTCGCAGGCTGGCTGCAATGGAGCGCGGTCTCGACATATCCTTCAGGAAGTTCATTGGACAGTATTCTTCGCCTGAGACCCTGGACTTTGATCGGCTTCTCATTATCAGCAAGCTTCAGCGTCAGAGAACGACGGGCGTGACCGGGTTCGGTGTCAGATATGACCCCTCTCTCTATGTGGCACGCACAAAGCACGAGGCCATCTTCGACAAGTTCGTTGGTGACGCTGGCATGTCTGACCGCAATATCTTTGTCGTCCTTGGTGATGCTGGCCTTGGCAAGACATGGTATATGGCTCGAATGTCCCAAAGAGTTGCGGAACTTGGGGCACCAACCTTCTTTGTGCCGTTGCTCCACGGACTCAAGGCCCTCACGAGTATCTTTCGAGTGGAGACGCTCCAAGCTCTTGTTGACCTGATTGATCCCATCCTCAGCGGGGCCGGCGAGAACGCGTATATCTTTCTGGACGGCCTTGACGAGATGGACCCATCGAGCATTAGCTATCTCCTGGGCAGTCTCTCCTCGGCACGTTCCGATTATGTTTCCTTTGTCTTATCCTGCCGATGTGCTGACTGGTCTGCTCGTCGCGAGATCGTAAGAGGCACAAACGAGTTAAAATATTATATCTACAAGGATCAGGGTGCTACTGACAGTGCCCGGAGCTACGGCATCAACACACCGGTTTCTGTGCTGATGACGGAGTTCAATGATACGGAACTTCGTACTGCAATGAAACGCTACGGTCTTCCCGAAGAAGTTCCATTTGATTTGTTGCCTCTGCTGAGCAAACCATACATCATGCGTCTATCATCGGACTGGTACAAGCGATTGGGCTTTCTCCCATCTCCCTCATCGCCTGAATTCCTAGACCTGTTTGCCGGAGGACCAAAGTATGCAGACTCTGTCTTCAGGCGTCTTGGTATTCTTACCGAACGCGACTCTCTCTATGCGACTGTTGAAAAGCTCATAGAGGCGCAGTGCGAGTCCTTACCTCTCTTCGACCTGCCAATAGAGGCCGAGTCAAGCACGTTCACAACACTCGTCTCCTCCGGAATGCTAAAGATCCGAATTGAGCGAAGTGGCACTGCGGTCTCGTTGAGTCCTGAGTTCCTTGTTCCACTTGTTGCACTCACTGTGCTCCGACACCAAGAAGACCCTCGAAGGCTTGATGAGATGCTCGAGCGAATCAAGTCGTTCATGCCTCAGAAGGCAGGTATTGTCACAAAAATAGTAAAACAGCTCTCTGAGAGCGGTGTCGCCTCAGTGGAGACCCCAGCCATCACTGTTGAGACCGTTACTCCAACCATTGAAGTGACCGAGCAACCTTCTATTCCTGAAACACCACCTCCTGCTCAAGATAGCCCGTCTAGCTCGGCACCTAAGGGTCTCTCGCAGTCTTTCGGGAGGGATTCGGAATCAGCAGAATCAAGCACCCTCTCGTCGCCAGTCTCGGATGAGCTCACTCCGACGCCACGTTCGAAGACCTATCCACCAGTTGTGAAACGCCTCATGTATCTGATCAACGACTCAGACCTGCAGGTCCGACGAGCGGCAATCATCTCATTGGGCATTGCGCTTTCAACCCTAGAGGACAAGTCAGAACGACTTCAGACAATTCAACCTTTCATCGAGTATCCCGACCCAGAGTTTAGAGGTGGCGCTGCGTGGGGTCTGGTGGGAGTATCATCCAGTCTGGACAACAATGCCCTCATCCAGCTTGCCGAGTCGCTCGTGGAAGATGACGATTGGTCGGTTAGGAAGGCGGCTGGCTTTGCCTCGGGCATAGCGACTGTGAGAGTGGACCCGAAATTATTAGAAAAAGACTTCAAAAAGGCCTTTTCAAATGCAGACGGTCAGGTGAGAAGTGGAGCGATCCTCGGAGTTGGTGTCAGTGTGGGTCAATTGTTACATCCCGATGAAGCGATAGGTCCGCTCCTAGAGTACCTCAATGACTCACATGACGAGGTGCGAGGAGCGACTGCCTTGGCATTGGCACTCTTCGGTTCAGTCGCTGAGGACCCTGAGAGCATTATCGCCCGGCTCAAGGAGGGAATAGTCAATGGTCATGGACGGCTGCAAGCAATGTCGCTGTTCGGTCTTGGGCTTCTCTCAACTAGGACTACGGATACTGAAGATCTATCAAAGTATATTCGCAAGTATCTGTCCGACTCCAATTCCCTTCTTCGCATGTCCGCCGCTCTGGCCCTCGGACTAATGTCAAACGTCATAGTCGATCCCAGCAATGAACTCGACGTCCTGAAGAAGCATCTTGATGACGATGACCCTGATGTAAGATTCTGTACGGGCATAGGCTACTCATTGC
>JAGSHP010000308.1 GCA_029855925.1 Candidatus Thorarchaeota archaeon
AACCTCATCATTGAGGGAAAGCCAACAATTCAGATTGCAACGCCCCCAGAGTTTGAGGGCGGCGTTCCAGGAATCATCTCACCGGAAGATCTCTTTGTTGCATCAGCAGCTACGTGCATGATGACGACCTTTGTCACATTCTCAAAGAAGATGAGGTTCGAATACAAGGGATTCACATGCACGGGCATTGGTCGCATGGAACGTGTTGAGAAGGGGTTCAAGTTTACGAAGATTACGATCAAGGCGACTGTTGTCATCGGATCTGAGGACGACAGACACAAGGCGGAGCGAGCACTCGAGCTCTCTGGTAAGTATTGCCTTGTGACCAATAGTATGAATTGCGAGATTGTGCATGAGAATACTGTTGTTGTTGAATAGATCACTAGGACGCCTAGGTGAGACCTAGGCGTCATCGCCGGTTTCAGGGGGGCTCACAAAGACAGACTCGGTTGATTCTTCGAGCGACAGTTGCACAAGTCCGCTCTTCTTCTTGGGCGTACCAAAGTGGATTGTTTCAATTCCATGCATTGCCTGAAGGTCCTTGGACCAAGGTTCTAGTTGCTTGGGGACGTATGCCTCTGGAAGGCCTTGCCGAAGCGATATGCTTGCTTCACGCTTGTACTTCCAGAATGCCCTATTCACTTGAAGGAGAAGTTCTGTATGGGCCGTCATCTCTGAGGCCCACGACTCATTGACTGAGGGATAGGGTTCTCTGTGAATCCCGCCATCATTGTACAGCTCGCGGTATATCTTGTCAGTGATGAATGGCGTAATGGGCGCAAGGGCTCGGAGAATGATACGCAGAACCTCATGAAGCACAAACCATCCGGACCTTTGTTCGACCTCACTGAATTGACCATCACTGTTGAAGCAGCGGCCCTTGAGCATTTCCAGCACATGATCAGCAAAGAAGCTCCATGTGAATCTCCGAACCTCAATCACTGGCTTGTGAAAGTCGAGCATCTCACATTCAGGGAGGATTGTTTCCACCATCTGGTTAGCCTCTGCAAGTATCCATTGATCAACGGCAGTCAGGTCCTTGAAATCAATAGGTTCGGGGATGGGGAACATTGAAACAAAGCGTGCAATATTCCACAGCTTGGTCATGAACCTTGCAACACCAGCAAGTCGCTCCTCGGAGAAGCGAATGTCGCTCCCAAGACCAGCCTCGAGCACCCCAAACAATCGCATGGCGTCAGCCCCATACTTCTCAATGAAGGGGCCTGGCGGCGGGGAGTTACCCCTAGACTTGGACATCTTCACGCCGTTCTCATCAACAACAAGCCCGGGGACCCAGACCTCCTTGAAGGCAGGCTGTTTGAGAAGCTGATATACTCGGAGAAGGGAGTAATAGAGCCAGGTTCGTACAATGTCCTTGCCCTGTGGGCGGATGACGTTGCCAAAGGCCTTCTCAAAGAGTTCGGGATTGCGGAGATAGCCTGTGACATACAGTGCACTGATGGAGGAGTCCATCCAAGTGTCAAAGGTTCTTTCCTCACCTCTGAAGCCTTCAGATGCTCCGCACTTGGGGCACTTATCGAATGGCGGGTCCTCTCGCCAAGGCTGATAATATCGAAGCTCTCCGGGTTCAGGAACCACAGCCTCACCACAGGCATTGCAGTACCAGATTGGAATCTCAGTCCCATAGAAGCGACGACGGCTGATCGGCCAGTCCACTGACACTCTGTCTATCCAGTCTAGTAGAATCTGGCGATGGTGTGGCGGATAGAATGGGGTCTCCGAGGCGATCTTCCGCAGGTCATCCACAAAGTCCGTCTGCTTCAGATAGAACTCATCCATTGCAATGAATTCGATAGGAGTGTCACTTCTCCAGCAGAGAGGCACTCGCTGAACCGTTGGCTCTTGCTTGACGAGGAGGCCCTTCTCCTTGAGATCATGAATTATCTGCTTTCGCGCCTCAGCGACAGGCATACCAGCATATTTTCCAGCCGCCTCTGTCATCGTGCCATCAGGAGACACAGCGGCAATGGGCTTTAACGCGAAGTCACGGAATGCCATCACGTCAGCCATATCACCATAACTGCAGACCATGAGAGCACCAGTACCAAAGTCCATCTGTGCTGTCGGACTCTCAATGATTGGAACTTCAAAGTCAAAAAGCGGGACCTTTGCCTTCTTTCCGACATATTTGCGGTATCGTTTATCTTCGGGATGAACGAATACAGCACCACATGCACAGAGCAACTCGGGACGAGTAGTTGCGATCTCAAGAGGCTTGAGACCCTCTACCTCAAAGTACAGATAGTTCAGCGTGCTGTCACGCTCTGCGTACTCCACTTCAGCATCAGCAATCGTTGTACCGCACTCAAAGCACCAGTTGTTCGGGCGGTAGTCCGTGTATATCAGACCACGATTCCAAAGGTCTATGAAGGTGGCTTGAGTCAAAGCACGATATCTTGGGCTGTCGGTCTGATAAGAACCGTCGGGGTCGTACGTGTTGTAGCCAACCCCAAACCGCTTGAACGCATCAGTCACCTCGATTTGGTACTTATCCAGCTGTTCCTTGCACTTGGCAATGAACTCTTCACGGGGTGTCGTCTGCATGCTCATACCAAACTCTTTCTCTACTCGAATCTCGACGGGCAGTCCATTTCGATCAACGCCTAGGGGAAAGTTCACCTCAAGACCCTGCATTCGACGATAGCGTGCAATCATGTCAATCTGCGTATAGTGCAACATCTGACCGAGGTGAACGTGACCGGACAGATAGGGTGGGGGAGTGTCCACACTGTAGATGATCCGACCCGAATCAGGATTGAATGCATACGTCTTTTCCTTCAACCAAATGTCAATGAGTTCCTCCTCCGAGGATGGCTTCCATCTCTTCGAGGTGAGTGCTGGTTTGAACTTACCCAATTTATCAAGTCTCCTTTGAGGAACGTCTGTGCTTGCAGTCTCTTGACAGGTGGTTACGCTAAAAGAGTTTCTGACTAACATAAATTCAGCAGGCCATCCACACGTGCGGACTATAAGGGAGCATCATTGCCACGCATCAATGGACTCTGTAGCATCCACACGAAGCACATGATCAGGGTTGCGAATTCTCGTTCGTATGATACATATTCCGAGGCAGCAACACAGTCTTTTAGACGACAACGGAAGCGCGAGGGGAGGGGAAATGAAACACACCCCGCCCCAGTCTGGCTTATCCAAACACCTTCTTCCCGATCAAGAGACCCACAATGATTGAAACCGGAATAATTGCGGCAAGTGCCATGATGGGTACACCGGTGTCAAGATTCAGTGGAGAACTCACGCCCACTGATGAAACTCGCACAATTGAGTTTTTCAACGTATAGTCACTTGTGTAATTGGCACCATAGAGAACTTGGTGCTGAATTAGCTGATATTGTGAGAGAACACCATCAGAGTCGTATGTGGCGGAGAATGAGTAGGAGAGTGTGCCATTCAGTTCCTCAGCCACGTCCTCAATGTTCACCGTGAATGCAAAGGTGAAGACACCATTCTCTGCTGAATATGTAAATGTTGATTGGTCAACTGTTGGGTCGTACTTGGTCTCATTCACTGCATCATTCCAGCTCGTGTCATGTGTGCTCCAGATTGGATTAACAAACAGAAAGCGTCCCGGATGACCATGTTGCGGTTCAGGGAATATACGTACGGAGGTTGATTCGGAGCGATTGTTGCTATTAGTGTCAGTTGTGGAAAGTGACCAGTAGACCTTGTTGTCTTGAAATGCAACTGTGTCGTTGTGATCCGTGTACACAGGCACCAGCGCAAAATACCAGCCCTTGTAATTATAATAGATGAGATCATCGCCGCCAGATTCAGTGATATTGAACACATGCACCACGAGCTCGCCCTCGACATCGGAGTTGACAACAGGTCCATTGTTCTCCCGATAGGTCTGCTCCAACCAATGCACAGCGAAACTGTAGGTCTGCCCTGGCACTGCAGCATTCGTTGTCATTGGTGTCATGATTATCAAAAGAGAGAGGACAATACTCAGAGTCACTTCTATTCGCTTGGTCATTCGCGCTACCTCAGGAGAGAGAGACCATGTGCGAATATAAATTCCACTGGGATGCAAGTCGGTCATCTGGCGCCAAATGAATGAGCCAGTATTGATGAGAAACGAACTGGACGGAAAGAGATTCCGAGAGAGATTTCCTCAGCCATGGCCTATGATGGCAAACGGAGGGGAATTGCCAAAATGATTTCGAAAATTCGAAAGACTGGTTCATTCGCAAAAACTTCATTAAGTACCGCCGGGGATAGCTCTCTGAGCAGAGGTAGAATCATGCGAGCGGTCTTGAAACTCGGAGGTTCGCTTCTGTACAGAGGCGCGGATGAGGTAAATCTTGAGCGAGTACGAGAGTATGCTAGAGCTCTCATCACTCTGACAGAAGAGGGTAACCAATTGGTGGTTGTAGTCGGAGGAGGTAAACCAGCAAGGACGTTCATTGCCGCGGCTCGAACTCTTGGCGCAAGCGAGACTCAGTGTGATTGGCTCGGAATCAAGGTTGCTCGCCTGAATGCAGAGTTGCTCTGTGCCGCTCTTGGTGATGCAGCATATCCTATAGTCGTGGAAACACTCGATGACCTTGAGAGTGCGTTTGTGACAAACAAGATTGTCCTGATGGGCGGACTCACACCGGGGCAGTCAACAAATGCGGTGGCTGCATTGGCTGCCGAAATAGTTGGTGCGGAACTGTTGCTCAATGCGACAAATGTCGATGGCGTCTATGATCGAGATCCCAAAGAGGAAGGTGCCAAGAAGATTGATAGATTGACCATAGACCAGCTGGATGAGATTCTCTCAGGAGGCGGTGTACGGGCAGGTGAGTATCGTCTATTCGATCCTGTTGCCATTCGGGTTGTTGCACGTTCGAGGATACCCATAATAATCTTCAATGGAACTCAATCGGAGAATCTGATACGTATATTCAAGGGCAAGAAAATTGGTACTACTGTCACCCACGAAAAGACACGGTCGACGTAGGAGGTAGTGTCGAGAATGAGAAGGCTACTCGAGTTAATATTCATGTCAAAGGCTCAGACAAGAGTCGTTCAACACTTTCTCGACAGACCCAAGGAGTTCTTTAACCTCAGCAGGATAGCCAAGGAGACCGGACTGGCACATTCTACAATTCACCGGGTCGTACAACCACTCGTTGACATTGGGCTTATCAAGGAGATCAAGGTGGGGCGTCAAATCAGACTGTTCATTCTTGAATCAGAGGATCCCAAGACTAAGATACTGATGGATTTCTACGACCACATCAAGCCACATCTCGAAGAGCTATTGCGGTAGAGAGGCTTTGGTTTCAATTCACCGACGGAAATGGCTATAAATCGATAATGAAACAGTAGACATAATGCCGAGGTAGCCAAGTGGTCAACGGCGGTGGACTCAAGATCTAACGACCACAACTCTGATGAGGGATCCACTCTCGTAGGAGTTCGCGAGTTCGAATCTCGTCCTCGGCACCACTCTTTCTTACGTTGAACTCATGTCACTCAACAATCTGCTAAGAAAAAAGAGAGAGGAGGCGTCAGGTAGCCTCCAAGTCTAGAACATCGGTGACAGTGATATCGGACACATTGTCGTTCCCGGATGATGATGAGCCATCATCTCCCGAATGCATTCTGCCGCTCACCTCACGGCGGTCAGGTATGCATAGGCAAGCGCGTTTGTGTATGTCACATTGCGCTTGATTTCAAGACGAGTTCCGGTTCGGTCAGTTCTTGTTGTGGTCATGTTAGTTCAATATAACTGACACAGATTCTCTATATAATGCGAAGCCACATTTGAAGGTCACATCAAGGAGTCACAACATGTGACCATTAGCCCATTATCATTTCTTCAACAGGGGGAGTAGGTCCTTCACAGAGCGCGTATTGATGACGTCAGACGCTGTTGCCCAACCACGACGCGCCTGAAAGATCCCATAACGCATGTTGTCGAGCTCAAAGGTCTTATGGGCGTCAGTGTTTATCGCAATCTTAAGACCGCTTCGCAGTGCCAAGCGTATGTTCCCCGCATCAAGGTCTAATCGTTGTGGGTATGAGTTGACCTCCATGACCACATTGTTCTTCTTTGCAACCTCAAATACGTCCTCAAGATCGATATCAATTCCAGGCCGCTTCAGAAGAAGTCTGCCCGTAGGATGCCCCAATATGTGAGCGTACTTGGACTCGAGAGCGGTGCAAACGCGCTCAGTCATTGCAGCACGATCCATTCTCATCATGGTATGAACCGAAACTGTGACTACCTCAAGTTGCGAGAGGACAGAGTCATCGATGTCCAGTTCGCCATTGGGGAGAATGTCGACCTCGGCACCCTTCAATACACGAATCGGCCATCTACCGGAATTGTTGATCTCATCAATCTCATCTATTCGCTTTAGAATACGGCTCTCGTCCATCCCATTGGCCACAGTCAGATTCTTAGTATGGTCGGAAACGCAGAGATACTCGTGGCCAAGTTGAACTGCGGCCTCGATCATCTCCTCGAGGGTATTTGATCCATCGGTCTGATCTGTGTGACTGTGAAGATCACCACGGATGTCAGATAGTTCTACAAGGGCTGGAATCTGGTCTGCCTGAGCTGCCTCCACTTCCCCATGGTCCTCGCGCAGCTCGGGAGGTATGAACTGAAGCCCAAGTTGATCATAGATATCCTCCTCATGGCGTCCAGCAATTGCTGTATCACCTCGAAAGAGTCCGTACTCATTGAGCTTGAGCTTCTTTTGCTGTGCCAGTGCCCGTAGACGAACGTTGTGGTCCTTGCTCCCAGTGAAATACTGGAGACCCGCCCCATAGCTCTCGGCAGGCAGCAGTCTAAGGTCAACCTGCAGTCGTGATTTCAGACGAATGGAGACCTTTGTGTCGCCCTTGACTATGACCTCCCCAATTTCAGGATACGAAACAAAGGCTGCAGCAACCTGTTCAGGAGAAGGAGAATTCACAAGAATGTCGATGTCGCCAACAGTTTCACGGCGGCGGCGAAGCGACCCGGCAACGTCGATTTGCGTGATACTCACGGATTGTTTTAGGTATTCAACCAGACGGCTTGCCACATCCATTGCTTCTGCAAGAAGTGTGCGGCTCATACCTCCCCGAACAAGAGAGATTCCTTCCGCTATCTGTGCAATAGACTTCGCACCAAGCCGAGGAAGACCCTCAAGTTTACCTGCGTTGAGTGCCTCCTCGAGTGACTCGAGGTCTGTGATCTTCAAATTATCATAGAGCAGCTTGATTGTCTTGGGACCGACTCCAGGGATGGACTCGAGCTCTGTGACCTTTATCGGAATCTGCTTGCGCAGCTTTTCGAGATGTGATATGGTTCCTGTGTCGAGATACTCCTCGATCTTCTTGGCGATGGCCTTGCCAATTCCGGGAATTGACTCGAGCTCACCACGTCGGGCAACAGCCTCTACGTCCTCACCAAGAGACTCGATTGATCTGGCCGCACGGGCATAGGCACGTGGTTTGAACTTGTCCTTGCCCTCCACCTCTAGGAGTACACTGATTTCATGAAGGGCTCTTGCAATCTCCTGGTTCTTCATATGTGTCCCTCCCACTCTTTGGAGTACGGATCAATAGCACGGACCGTATCTACGACGGCTTGAAGATTCTCCTCTGGGGTGTCAACTGTGACCACGCAGCCAGGTGCGACTATGACACCACTTAGACCCGCATCCTGTAGAGTGGAAGTGATCTCCGCTTCCACATCATCTGGTGTGCCGGTCCGAAGAGTGTTGTTCTGGTCGAGTCCTCCAAGTACGGTCTTTCGAAACAGCCGTTTTCCATCTCGAAGATTGAGGGCCGCACTATGGTCCTCCCAGTTAATGCCAGTCACACCGGGGTCACGAACGACCTTCTGAAAGCGAATTCGTTCTCCGGGCTCTCGCGCATGCAGATGCAATACAATGAAATCGGCGCGCCCACGAACACTATCAATCATCTTCGTCAGGCAGGGGAGGATGAACCTATCGTAGTGATCATCACTGACTGCGCTCTTGGTGGAGTGTTGTGAGGCGATAAAGAGTCCGTCCGCGCCAGCATCAAGTGCAGCTTTTGAGAAGTTGATCATGACTCTTGTTATCATCTCAAGGACACGTTCCATCAGGTCCGGATAGGATACAAAGTAATCGGCCAATGGCGCCTCGCACAGCTTCTCGGCAATCATGGGAGGGTCAAAGATGGTCGCCATGGTGGGTACACGGTCCTGCGCATATCTGTGTATCAACTCAACAGCGCGAATCTGCCGACCGAACTCCCCAGAGTTCACATCAACCTCCTCAAGGACCTCCCAGTCCGATGCCTCTTTCACCCTACAGCTCTTGCAGGTGGTCGAGCCGGAGATGGCACCATCATAATACACCTCACAGCCCCAGTCAACAACAGGATACCTGCCGTGGAAGGATATCTTCATCAGGTCATGATCAAAACGCTTGTGAAAATCGATCTCCGCCTCTGCAAGACCTTGAGGAGTGCGGTCCTTTTCGGGATGATGACGCCATAGTGAAAATGGCACGGTTTCATCGATGTTTCCAAGAAATGCGTTCCGTACCAGCTCGAACTTTGTC
>JAGSHP010000261.1 GCA_029855925.1 Candidatus Thorarchaeota archaeon
TCACTGACAACACTCCATCGGGTTCGTCCTGATGTCTTCAGACGGTTCATGGTTCTCCTGATGATCATGACGACGATAGGCTTACTTTACGTAGGTCTTGCCATGGAATCATTCTCTCACCCATTTGCAATGAATCTCGTATCTGATGTCTCAGTCGGATTTGATGGCATGAACGATGCACCTGCCACTGTCAACGCGCAAGGCAGCTCTGCTCCATCAATAGCTATTGCTGGGACTCCGACAACTGGTACTTCCATTGCAAATGGAGTCGTTCGGTCTGGTGATTCATCCTATTTCACAGCTGATGAGTCTTCGACAGAAGCTGAATCGGTCGTGACTACTACACCAAATGCGAGCTATGTGGTGGTTCCTCTCCGAAAGAGTCTGCATGTCAATTTCACTGCCATGGGTAGATATATCGTGTCTGTTGTCGATGAGGATCGAAATCCAGTAGACACCCTTGCAGGATCCGCATCAGGGCCGGTGAATGTTTCATTTCTGATCACTCCTGACAAGTACCAACCGGGATCTAAATATTCCATCAACATCTTTGTCACAGTTGAGCGACTTGGCATAATCTATGCCGATACCTCTTGGGTGGTCATGTTTGTATCTAGGACAGCAACATACATTGATCTGTTACTGCAAAACAAGGAGATGTCCTACGATGCCGCAACTCTGAATGTGCCCATTACTGCACGGTTGACCCAAATGCATGACAACATCTCAATTGTAGGTGTCCAACTTGACTTCTATTATCGCTCTGCCTATGATCTCACTTGGCATTCGATCGGCAGTTCACTCACAAATGAGAATGGCTTGGCCTCCCTGATATGGAGTCCTGCACTCTCAAAGGGCGACTATGTCATCAACGCCACATTTGCGGGAACAGAACTATTCGATAGAGCAGTGAGCGCAGATGTATTGTCAGTCACCGGGGCTGAGACCATTCTGACATATGCACCTGGTTCTGCAACCTCTGTTAGCGTTCAGTATGCCCATGAGTTTGAGATCTCTTCTCAACTCAAGAGCTACCAGAACATACCCCTACCTAATCGGACAATCGACTACTATTTTGTTGATAGTAATGTGGAATACTGGATTGGTTCGGCTGTCACGGACGAGAATGGAGTTGCTAAGTTCAAATACGTCCCATATCTGGAGAGTGGTACCTATGACCTTGCTGCCAAATTTGAGGGTGACGACAACTATGCTCCAGCACATCAGGACATCCCTAATGGTTTGATAGTACTGAAACGTTTCTGTGTCTTTGATGGGAATCTGACCCTAAGTGCAGCTAGTGGCGAAGAATTGACAATCTCTATTCCAATTAGCGACGATCTCGGAAATGCGATTACAGAGCGACCTGCTTGGCTCCAGGTCTATCAACCTTCGACAGGACTGTGGGTGACTTTGGCTGTCACCGAAACCGATGCGGCAGGCCATGCCCGCTTTGACTATGTACTGGATCTTGAACCTGGGATACATCCAATCAGAGTCACATTGGTGGGTGACACAACAACAGAGAGTTCTGCCGTACAAGGCACACTCAAAGTGGCACCACGTGCGACTAACATTCTCTGTGTGCCTGTGACTGCCCATTACGGTGAAACAGTCACCGTGTCCGCCAACTTGGGAGATGCGGATGGCACACCGATTCAGGATGCCACAGTGCTGTTCTACCTAGAGGAAGGCTCCGTCTGGTTGCTCATTGGTTATGCAGTCACAGATTCGGAGGGTTGGGCTGATCTCTCATGGACTGTTACCAGTCCGACAGGGGCATATCGCATCAAGGCCGTCTATCCCGGAAGTGACCACTACGCGTCCGCAGAATGTATTGTGTCTGATGTATTGATTGCCAAGGTTGCGAGCACACTCTTGGTAAGCACCTGTGATGTGGCTCATGTCACTCAGCCAACGTTGTTCAATGCAACTCTTCTGGATGCAAATGGCGTTCCTCTAGCCGCTCGCCCTATCAACTACTACATTGAATCTGATACGGGCAGCTCATGGTCCTGTGTTATGCAGACAGATGAGAGTGGTTTCACTAGCCTTGAGTTCGTCCCGCCGTACCTCGGCTGGTTCACAATCACAGTTTCGTTCGAGGGCGACAACTACTATCTACCATCTTCGTATTTCAACGACTTCGAAGCCATCAAGATTGGAGCAGTTGTCACTCTATCAGTGAGTCAGATGTCAGCCCATCGTGGCGATACACTGTACTTCTCTGGGCAGGTGACCTACTATGATGATGGCGCAAAGGAATACCGCCCAGTGGAGAGTGGTGTACCCTTCGAATTGACTCTGCTGACTGGCGGTTCTGCCAGCATAGGCCCCGAGGTTCAGGTTGAAACTGTGGAAAATGGCAAGATTGAGGGATATTGGACCATTCCTCTAGAGACTTCTCCAGAAGTGTTGGAGCTGTTTCTTGCGGGAGAATATAGCTTCAGGATAGAGATCGTCAACAGTGTCTATTCAGGCTCAGCAGACTTTGACTTGGATGTCGTCCTACGAACCTCGATCACACTCACCCCTGTATTTCCGACAGTCAATGGAGCAAAACTGGACAAGGTGTACGTGGGCATGCCAATGAACTACAGTTTCATCTTGATTGACGAGGACAATAAACCGCTCACTGGGGTGAAAACCAAGACCCGATTCAATGACAATGACTGGCTGTCTTATACAACTGGCCAAAATGGTGCGTGGCTGTATGTTGATTCGGTCATGGATTCTGCTGGACCGATAAGGGTCGTCGGAAAATATGATGGGCGTCGATTTCTGGATCCTGCTCAGGATGACATCCAATTCACTGCTGTTCGTAGACCTCTCGAGATCTCATCGGCATTGGGTTCCTATCATCTGCACCGAGGTGACGCCTGTTCGATTCACATAATAGCGACTGACACGGTCTTGGGGACTCCCCTGACTGGTGAAGACATCCCGGTGAAGATCCTTCTCGATGGTAACTATATGAAGACCGTATATCTTTCGGCAGGCTCTTGTGACACGACAATTGTGATGCCTGCACGACTGCAGACTGGAGAGCATACCGTTGAAGCCATCGTCGACGAGTCAAGAGTGTATACAACTGGTACGAACACAGACTTGTTCGACGCTTACGAATACTCCACCCTTGCGATTCACTCTAAGAGTTCTGCTAAGACGGGCGATAGCCTCGAAGTTCGTCTAACCCTCTATGATGAGGATGGAAGTCCCCTCCATGACAGATTTGTGTCATTTGATGTTCAATATCCCGATGGCTCACTCAAGACATTTATTCTCCGGATAGACTCGATTGGCCGGACTGCAACTCTTTGGGATCCCACGGATGTAGGCACGTATAGTCTGAACGCTGAATTCGACGGTGGATGCCGATTTGTCGGTGATACTGACGGCCCCCATACTGTTCAGGTCGAATCAGGTGATGCCAAGATTGAGGCAGGCCCTTCACCTCTTTGGTTGCTTCCAATCGTTCTAGCCATCATGGCGGATGTGGTCATTGAGGCGACTACGTTCGGGCTCCTAGCATATATTGATGTAACGGCAAAGCTTGGTGACGGGTATCTGCACATCTCCAAATACTCTTACCCCTGGGTGGAAATTCATTATGTGGACGTTTCACTACCATGGGATGGAACTGTCACCGTTCCTGTTCCGGTCATTGTGGCGCGAAGTGGTTTTTCATTTGATATGATTCAGGGTAATCAAACCATTTCCTTTTCAGATGGCGATGACGAGGGTCGGTCATCGAATTTCAATGGTATGAATCTCTTTGATGCTTTCTTGGGTATGCTTGACAAAATAGATGACGCAATAGCAAACGACCCGCGCCCGCCTGCCTCCTCACCCGAGCAAGTTCCGAATCATCTGCGTTTGCCTTCGGTGGCACAAGATGTGGAACCTACAATTGATGAGAAGTTCGGTGTTACAATAATATCTCCTGAGAACACAGCGCTAGTTCAGGGGCATGCCAATGTTACGGCCATAGTGACCGGGGCTTCCGCGGAACAGATTAAGAATGTCATTTTGCTTGTGGGTGGCGAGGAAGTAGGTGCTTTCAGTCACAAAGGTGGAAACGTGTATTACTATGACTGGGATACTACCGAGCGGTTCCCAACAGGATTGCCAAGATTTGGCAACGGATACAAGTGGCTTGAAGTCGGGGTCGTGCTAAATAATGGCACCGAAACTGTTGATAAGAATTTGGTTAATATCTTCAATTGGGATACACTGCTTGTCAGTTTCGGCTTGATGCTTCTTGTGGGCACCTTTGCGTTTATAATCGGTAAACTTGTCTACAGGTTTTTCAACATTGCTTTCGCCGGAGCCGACGGAAACGTCGCTTTGCGGATTCTCCGTGACCTAGCTAATACACTCTTCATGTCGCTCCTTACCTTTTTTCTGATAATGAAGGCATTCGAGATTCTCACAGTCCTTGGTCTTCAAGGCCTTGTTAGCGGAGTGTTAATCGCTTTCGCTTTGATTATTGTGGCAACATATCAGTTACATTCCCATAGCTGCGCGTATAGCAAGAACACTCGTGACAAAAAGACTCGAGCAAGGCTCATAATTGGGATCGCTAAGGGGGCCACCATGATTGGTGGTGGAGTTCTTGCTGACTTACTTGGTAGCAATTTTGAAGGTTTGGCCGCCCCTGTGATCAGTTTTATCTCGAAGATGGCTCTACTATATGCAACTGAAAAAACATTGAGATCGACATTTAAAAGACCTGTTTCCACGCCGTTCGGAGAGTCTATCCGTAAGCAAAGTGTTGGCATCGGTCTGTTGTCTGCGGGAGTACTCATACTCTACAAGAGCATCCGGAATTCGTTACTGCTTTCGAGTCAGAAATAGTTATATCATAGATCACTTGATTACAACTACGAATGAATTCGCTATCTTTGGGGTAGTCTAAGTTGTTCAGTTTCTGACTTGGCTCCAAGCGAGCGAGGTAATCCGGATGAGTTCGCGATTGTCTGATGAACAGATTCGTGCTGAGGTGGATCGTGTTGCGCATGCACTGGGAACGGAACCCCCCAGTGTCATTGAAGTGCCGGACAAGGTCCCTTGGTTCAATCACGGGCGGAGGCGAGTTCCTCGTCTGGAGGACGGTGGCGACAAGTTGGTTCTACATCCGGGTTGGTGTTGGCTTCTGGGGGATGTGCGAGAAATGGTTGTGTGGACTCTCCTGAAACCTGATCTCAAGAACCACGAGAACCCTTTTGTTCGCCATCCCAATCGATATGATGTGGTTCTTCTGGCTTTGATGTCTGCGGGATTCATTCCCATTTGCTTTCCGCTTATATCCTTCTCCTTAGTTCCCTTGATCGTGCGCATGTTGTCTTTGTTTGCCCTTTTGGGTTTCTATCTGTTTGCTCAATATTATTTGGGCCGGTACAAGGCAGAATATGCTAGAATTGTTGGTGAGGCGATGCTAAAGACGAGGAATTGGTCCGCCAAATCGGCTCATGATTTCATGGAGCACCCGAATCGTGGAGATTTTGATACAGCTCTGATCTACGTTATTGTCTACGCGTTTTTTGGTATCTATTTGCTGGTATTGTTTTCTAGTGCTCTTTTTTCTAGTGGTTTCACTTGATGCTTGGGAGATTCTCATTCACCGTTGATTGTTAATTGGGCAATCTGGGCCACGTAGCCCCTGTCAGCCGTTGATTGTAA
>JAGSHP010000352.1 GCA_029855925.1 Candidatus Thorarchaeota archaeon
CTGACATTCTATCCCCCTGTCTGGGGAGAACTGTATTCTGCCTCCTGGCTCAAGTCGTATCGCTTCTCTCATACCGATTGCAAAGAGTGCTTTTCTCTCAGTTGCAAAATAGAACTGGTTGTCCTTCACGGAATAGAACGCGCCTCTCATGTATAGATTCCCGCGGGTGACCGCGATTCCTCCTCTGTGCAAGGTCACATGAAGAGTCTCAGGGTCGCTCTCTGCCTCAGTATCCCCACTCCGACTAACAATCAACATTGAGTCCGCTATCTCACATGCGTGTGCCGATCGACGAACAGACGGTCTGGCTCCTTCATTTGCCAGTACTGAAATGACTCCACGGGTAGATCCGAACTCTAGTTCTATGACCTCTCCAGTCCCTCGATGTTGCATCCTGTTGCTCATTATGCGAGCATGGTGTAGCGCTTGTTCAGATGAGCTCTCGCCATAGACTATGGCCATAGCAACCAATATTTCGCACCTTGACTATTGCAGAGTCGCAATGTATGCCCAGTCCAATTTGGATGGCTATGAAGTTGGTACATACTCAAGAATGACCTTCTGAACACCTGATATGCCCTGGAGTCTCTTCTCAAACTCATCCTTTGTTAGTAGCAGCTGTTCTGGTGGAAAATAGCATTCGTAGTAACATTGGCTCTTGGTCTGGCATATTCCGCTCGTGAACAAGATGTCCTCAAGTCCTGCCTCGCTGAAGACCCCTGTTAGGTCCTCTAGAAAACTCTTGGACAGCTTCTCAATGTCCAGTTTGAGGTATAGAACCTTGTCACTGTCCACAGGGTATATCTTGACATTGCCATCCTTCTTTACAAGAATCACCAAGCTGTATGGTTTCTTAATCCCTTCAACAAACTCTTCCGGAAGTGTGATGACAGTTCCTGTCTGCACCTTCATTACACGCGCTTGAGTCAGGTCTGGTTTGCTCACTGCTTTTTCCTCCGCGATAGACAATTGGTAATTTGGTCATACTCTGATTATATTTCTTGTGGGACATCGAGTTTCAGGTCTTTCGCTTGAACCATCCGAGGACTTCACCCACTATTCCCTTCTCTGGTCTCTCTACAAGATGAAGTTTCCAGAGCTCCTCTGCTGATGCATAGTACTCCAGGAATCCGACACCCCCTTCTCGTCTTGCCCGCTCGAGTTCTTGCAACCTATCAAGTAGCCACGCCTTACGTGTGATCGGGATGTTTGCGGTCACTGCATCAAAGAGGTGCGGATGAAGGTCAAACACCAGTGCTCTATCGCTCATGTATTCGATGACACCGCTTCGCAGAGTATCAGTAATGGTCTCTCGGTTTGTGAAGAACGAGGCGGCCACAGAGATGTTGGGATATTTGTCTGGGATTCCCAATACGAACTTGAACGAGTTTGTGAATTTTGAGAGATGAGTTGCAGCATCCAGGAAGAGGATGGTCTCCGGCTTACCCTCAAACTCGTCCTTTGACACATCAATGGCAGGTCGAAGGTCGTCTGAAGTGGGTTCAGACGCATCGCTCTCGACATCTGGGATGTCTTCATACGCTCCCTGATCAATGTCCTCATATTCCAGTTGCTCTCCTGCCTCGTCCGAGGTAGTGGTTGCTTGCGATTCGAGTTCATCAGGAGCCGGTTCCTTGCGCAGCCTCAGGTGTGGTGGAACATACCCCACCTCCTCGACGAGATGCTGGAGAATGAGTGGGAGAAACAGATCGTAGAGCGTTCCTCGTGTTTCAATAATAAGTAGCACGGGTTTGAACTGCTTCACATTCTCCTCAAGTCCAGACTTGTATTCGTGACTCCCATCAAAGAATTTTCTTAGATTGTCTAAGGTGTAGCCCTTTTCTACGCGTTCTTGCCACTCCTCGTATATTTGCTTGACCTCTTGCTTGCGACGGTCCTTTACGAGGCTCATGAACTTGCCAAGATACTTCACTCCCCGTGAGACCGCTGTGGTCGGAGAGATGAAGACTGTCAAGAGTCCTACGGCCTCACCTGCATACTCGCTAGCCTCTGTGGCCTTGATTCTTCCCATCACCTCCTCGGTGAGTGAAGGTGGCCCGAGCTTTTCGATCAGTACCTCTCGCATGCCTTCAAGGTTCTCAATCTGAGCGTCTGCGGGACTCACGTCTTCGCCAACAGGGGAGGCATCTGATAGAACCTCGGCGAATATCTTTGGTCTCTTGACAATCCACTCAAGGGGAATCTTGAGCGACTTGTGCTCGTGAAGCCACGTTCTCTCGGAGTCCTTCGAACCAAAGTAGTAGATCACCGAGTCGGGGAATACTCTCTTGTATATCTCCATGAACTGGTCGTAGCCCTCTTTAGTGC
>JAGSHP010000099.1 GCA_029855925.1 Candidatus Thorarchaeota archaeon
GTAATAACGGTGACAGGAACTTTGACCTTCCAGCGGAACGGAAATCCCCTGGGAGGAGCAATGGTCACCATCTATTATCTAAACGCCACAGACTTGCTGACCTTTACCAAATATACTGATGCCACAGGTGCATACTCCTTCCAATACAATCTCACATTGGATGACGCTCTCGGTGCCATCTACATTTGGGCAAGATATACAAGCACCGACCCACTGTGGGCGAATGCCATCTCGGCAAATAGGACCGCCAATATCATCCTGTATCAGATCACACTAACTACGCAGACAAACTCCAGTTCCTACCATCTCAATGAGACAATCTGGGTCTCCGGTCAACTGAGATTCCAGCATAACAGTTCTGCGATTGCTGGCGAACCCGTTACGGTCTATATGCAGTGGAACAACGGCACACTCTCGACATATCCCGGTTACCTGACAAATACTACTGGCTACTTCAATTTCTATTACAATTGTTCGACATCAAAGGACACAGAGTCCACAGTCATCATCTGGGCTGAGTATATCAGTTCCAATCAGCTATGGGATAATGCCTCCTCTACCCCAGGCGTGAGTGTATCGCTCATTCTCTATCCGCTTCAAGTCTCTCTGAACGGACCCGCAGCAGTCTACCTTGATGAGGCTGTCATACTATTCGGAAACTTGGCGCATCAGGGAGGTTCACCCGTACTGGCTGGAGAATGGGTCAACATCTATCTTCTTGAGAACAGTGTCTGGACATACTTAGGATCTAACCAGACCGACTCCAGTGGTAACTACCTGTATGTCTACAGATTTACTCTTAGCCAAGGTGCAGGAACCTACGTTTTCAAAGCAAACTACTCGAGTACCGACCCTCTAAATGCGGATGCTGATAGCAGTACCCTCTCTGTCACCGCAATGAGATACGATGTCAATATTGACTTCTTTGCTAGCCCCACAACAGCCAAGTTGAATGAATCCATCTTGTTTTCCGTCCATCTTTATCTATCGAATGGTACTGATGTTTCAGGAGAGAATATTATCATTCGCTGGGACAATGGGACGCTCTATACGATTTCCTCCAATATCACAGATGGAACTGGGTGGGTATACTTCAACTTTGACAGCTTTCAAGAACATACTGTCTGGACCGGGATTGATACATATGGCGAATTCCCTGGCTCTCGACTCTTCAATGCCAATATATCCGTGCACATCTCAATAACCCTAGAACAGTGGATCACAGCCATACTTGGTTTCAATACGGGTGGGGTCACAGACTATCTTATCACAGACGTGGTAAATTATAGTGGCGTGCTCAACTACACCGAGCCCAGCCCCGATGTCCCACTCTCTTCAGCCACCATCACGCTTCTCTTTGATGGGTCGCCCGTAGATTCAACAGTCACTCTTGCGGATGGCTCGTTCTCTTCCTCTTGGACAATTCCCGATGATACAACCCCCGGATTGCATACACTCACTGTGACTTTCTTTTCCCCAGTTAACTGGATTGCAGACTCTTCGGACTCAATTACCCTGAACATCAGCGCACTCACTCTAGTGTGGACCATCGATGCATATCCCAATAGTCCGGCCTACAGAAGCGATCTTCTCAACATATCGGGAACACTATTTCTGAGCAATGGCTCACCCTACAGCAATGCCGTGGTAACTGTATATTGGGATCATCTCTCCGACTCATCAGGACCAATCCTTCTAGCTCAAATCTTCACCGACTCCTCTGGGTACTTCGAACATCTATTCAAAATCCCTGCGACTACTCCTATCGGTTTCACAGATGTCTTTGCCTCAAGCAATCCCCCCGAGCCATACATTATTGGTAGTGACTCCAGTTCGGTTACAATTAATATTCTTCAAATACCCGTCAACTTGACTCTGTCCTATTTTGACAGCCTCGCCTACGTTGGCGACACAATCTATCTAGGCGGCTCTCTTCATTGGGGAAACGGTACTGGCGCTGCGATGATTGGCTATAACATAACATTGCTCTGGTCTGGCACAGGTGTTGCCTCACTTCTGACAGATTCCAGTGGGGACTATGACTTCACCTTTGTAGTGCCCTGGGATAATGATGTTGGATCAATCTCATTCACGGTTCGGTTTGTGCGCCCTGACGAGTCATTTGAGTCTGCTGATGCCACTGACTATGTGGAAGTGTATAATCTAATTACGATAGATCTCTTCGAGCCTGATCCAACGGACGTCTATCGAAACGGTCAGCTAGGGGTCACTGGTATCGTGTCTAATGCACATGGGACCGTTGCAGATGTTCCTCTTGTGCTGCTAATCGATGCCACTCCAACTACCGCCACAATGACTACAAACGGTCAGGGTAATTTCTCGATTTTCTATACGATCCCGTCATCTCTTCCACTTGGTCCCCACTACATCACAGTAAACGTGACCAACGACTATTACGAGATTGATGGCACAGTGAACTCATGGGTCATAGTAGTGAAGTTACAGAGCCAGCTAGATGTCTATCTTGATCAAGTGTACACAGTGACCACTGGAGAGAACTTCACAGCAAGCATCAGATTGACAGACCAAGATGGTGCTTCCATCTCCGGCGCAGTTAGAATCTATCTAAATGGTTCCCTTCTACAAACACTGAATATCGGCCCGGGTAATCTCGGTCCCTACAATTTTCAAATCCCATCATCAATTGCAGAGAGTGGTCACTACATTGTTCGTGCGGAATATGACGGGAATCCCGGGTCGTATATTGATGGTTCAACCACTGAGAGTCATGTTTATGTTCACATCTTCATCGATGTGGTCCTTGAGTTGCCGCCCCCAAGTACTCTGATTGCGGGATCCCCACTTGAAATCAGTGGTCGGCTCACCGATGACTCATCACGGTCTTGGCCTGTTGCGGGTAGGACACTCACGATATCTGTAAATGGGACAAACTATAATGTACAGACCGATAGCAATGGTACATTCTCTGTGGTGGCTGCTTCTCGGTCTCTTGCTGGTATTTATACGGTCGAAATTGATTTACAAACTCAGTCATCCGACATCTCACTCT
This sequence comes from Candidatus Thorarchaeota archaeon, assembly GCA_029855925.1. GTDB lineage: Archaea > Asgardarchaeota > Thorarchaeia > Thorarchaeales > Thorarchaeaceae > B65-G9. The sequence goes on from JAGSHP010000099.1 coordinate 3,032, forward strand.
CACGTTTCACAATTGAAGTTCAAGCTAATACAGGTGGTAATATGCAACTAAGTGATTTGCTAATTCCAATTGCTGCTCTGGCAGGTGCAATTATCGCAGTTCTGTTGTATCTCTACTTTGTCAGGGGTCTGTTCAGATCTACTACGCGGACAGGCGGAGTGGATATTCCAAGCAAACTCAGGAATATCAAGAAGCTTGCAGATGCTGGCAAGTATGATGCAGCAGTGACGCTCGCCTATCGCACCTTCGAGCAAATGTGCGGACTGAAAACGGGCACAGAACGGCTCAGTTCTGAAACTGCCCGTGAATATCTCGATCGGGTCATTAAGACTCTATCACTTGATGCTGGTGCTCTTGACCAATTTGTCCAGATATATGAAGAGGCACGGTTCTCTCAACATGAGATAGCCCGTTCTCAATATGAAGAGGCAATACGGATATTCACCGACCTCTACCCGCGTCTAGACATAGGCATCACTGAATAGACCATCATGGAGTATGAGCAACTATGGACATCAAGCGGCCTCTCTGGATTGTATTGTTTGCCTTATCATGGATTCCAGTAGGTATGCTATTTGTTGCGAATGTTGCACATGTCCCTGATGTATATCCTCAAGACTTTAGCATCTATAATCAGGACTGGAATGGATTGAGCACATTTAGAGAGGATATTGAGGGCATGGGATATACCCCGGTTGCAATTCAATCCTCAATGAGTGTTGCCACACGATACGAGGGCAATGCTGTCATTGTCATAACCGGACCTGTGCGAGACTTCACTACAGATGCTATCTTTGTCATCTTTAACCATCTCATGAATGGCGGTTCGGTCATTATTGCTGATGACTTTGGAACGGCTAACAGCTCTTTTGCACTGCTCAATTCACTGATATCCGGTCAGCTAGCTCAGAGCTCCCCAATCCAGGTGCAGGGCATTCTCTCGTATACCGGTGGTGTCCTCCTTGACCTCAACTCGTACGACAAGAGTCCCAAGCTTCCTGTGATCACTGATTTTCGACCAGGGCTAGATGGGGGTGCCCTGACACAGGGGGTCTCGAGCCTTCATCTTAACTGGGCCACCGCAATCAATCCGCGGTCCGCACTTGGTCTTGCTGGCGTAGCTTGGACCTCTGACCGTTCATGGTGCGACCGAAACATAACTGATCCCAATCCCTATCCCGATGATGGAGAATGGAATGGTTCACTTCCTGTAGTTGGAGCCCTGGACTTGTCCATTTTCGGAGTGGGTGGCAGTAGGGGCGGTCGAATAGTTGCGATAAGCGATCCCAGCATCTTTACTAATGACATGATTGATCGAGGTGACAATCGCCAATTTGCTCGAAACGTCATCAATTGGGCGACACACGGGGAGTTGAATCAGACAATTCTCTTCTGCGAGGACCTGCTCGCCACTCCTTGGTATGCCCCTGAATTCTTCTACGGCATGTATCTTAGCAGAGTCATCTGGCTATCGACTCTTCCCTATATCTACGCTCTATATCCCTTCGTCACAGTCGTTGGTATCAGAAAATATCTCCCAGACATGAAAAAGCCCGAGGTCAAGGCTGTTTCCGAGGTATTTCTGCGACGAGGACAGACGTACTTCAGTGAGCGGATGACATATTATCGAACTGAGGGCAACTACGCTCGTGTTATCAAGATGTTATATCGAAAACTCCGGCGCGATCTGAAGACGAAACATCTGTGGGCCGAATATGATCCACAGAAGGTCTGGGACCTGATGAAGGACCGTGATCCTGCGCTAAAACGCAGTGATTTCTTCAAGACAATATCCCGTATTGAGAAAATCTCAGCCAACCCATCCATGAAGATTAGAGAGAACGAAATGATGGACCTTTTCTTCTTTATGCGTAACATACAGAACAAACTTATCGATACAAAGATGTGAGGTAACTAACATGACATTAGATGAGACCGACACTGTTGGCAGCGACTCGATTGATGCGTTGAGCATTGACGAGGTTCATAGCCTGACCACGGAGATCATCCGTGAGGTACAACGAGTGATCGTTGGTAAGACGGACATTCTCCGTGATACGCTGATTGCCATGCTATCCAATGGACATGTGGTGCTTGAAGGTGTTCCAGGCCTTGCAAAGACGTACATGGCCCGCACATTTGCATCCATTCTTGGATGTCAGTTCAAACGCATTCAGCTGACCGTTGATACTCTCCCTGCGGACATTCTCGGAAGCAATGTTTTCAACCAACGTAGTGGCGAATTCTGGTTCAGAAAGGGGCCTGTTTTTGCCAACCTGGTTCTTGCGGACGAAATCAATAGATGTCCTCCCAAGTCCCAAAGCGCACTGCTTGAGGTCATGGAAGAACGTCAGGTTTCGATAGAAGGCGTGACGCGAAAGCTTCCAGAGCCTTTTCTCATAATCGCAACCCAGAACCCTGTTGAGCAGGAGGGAACATATCCTCTGCCTGAGGCACAGCTGGACCGTTTCATGTTTCGGCTTATACTCGACTATCCCACAAAGAGTGAGGAGGCCGAGGTCATCCGTCGGAAACATATCGGAGAGGCCAGCGACCTGCGAGTTCTTGCAGACCCTGAAACGATAATTAGGATGCAAAACACCTGCAAGAAGGTCTACGTGGATGAGGACATTATCAGCTACATACGTGATATCATTGTTCGAACCAGAAATGATCCACAGATTCTTCTTGGAGGCTCGCCGCGAGCCTCATTGGTTCTCATGAGTGCATCGAAGGCACGAGCAGCCATGCTTGGTCGTGACTACGTGGTCCCAGAAGATGTGCGAAAGCTAGCGGTACAGGCCCTAAACCATCGACTATTACTCAAACCTGAGGCCGAGCTTGAGGGTATGACCGTCGAGCGAATAATCTCAAAGATACTTGGAGAAGTTGACTGCCCACGATAATCCTCCTCTTATCAACAAAAACATAGGAGAAGAAATGGCGTGATCACAAGGAGAGGCTTCGTAGTTACGTTTGGTGGAATATTCCTACTGACAAGTGGGTTCGCCTACACGAACTTCTACCTCACACTGATGGGTGTATACCTACTAGTCGGTCTCGTTGTCACATTACCTCTATTTGCCCTCACTGCGAATCTCTCTGGTATCGAAGTCGATCGTCACATCGACAAGACAAAAGTCTTCTCAGGTGACTTTCTGCGCGTACGTGTGACTATCAAGAACGTGTCACACAGGCATTTTGACTTCATAGAAGTCTGGGATCAGTATCCCGAGACATGGATCCTGGCCATTGGTGAGAACTTCATCGCCTCCCGAATTGAGCCGGGCAGTAGCATAACCTTCTCCTATATCCTACAAGCTCGTATGAGAGGCCGTTACTATCTTGGGCCTACTGAAGTCATTATGCGCGACAGACTGGGGCTCCACTACTACAAGCGGACACTAAAGGCCCGCACTGAGATCCTCGTATATCCCACTTGGAAAGATGTCCGCAGAATGGAGACCCTCGGTAAACAACGTCAGCTGGGTCTCATGTTTGGCGCTCACCGAACCAAGGTCGTTGGGATGGGAACGGACTTTGCAGGATATCGAGACTATGTTCCTGGCGACGCCTTTCGACTCATTGACTGGAAAGCAAGTGCCAGACGTGGCAAGATGATTGTAAAGCAATTTGAAATGGAAAAGAACATCCAAATCATGTGTATGGTGGACTCCTCTGGAAGTATGGGCAACGGCTATCCCGAAAACACAAAACTGGAATACGCAATACGTGCCGCTGTACTTCTCTCATACATGGGCATTGAGCGGAAAGACCTGGTTGGGACCTGCGTCTTCTCGGATAGGGTTTATGCCTTTGTTCCTCCAAGTCTAAGACCGAATCACATGTATGACGTACTAGAGGCCCTAGCAATTGCCGAACCAATCGGATGGAGCAACTTTCCCGAGGCGGTAGAGTATGTCGTCAGACAGCTCACAAAACGTACGCTATTCATCTTTCTGACAGACCTTGAGGAGAGCCCTGGGCCTCTCCTCACAGCCATGAAGCGAGTAATTGCCAATGGTCATAAGGCTCAGATCATCAGTCCCTTTGGGCCTTGGTTTGAAGCCCCAGTCGGCCAGTTCGGTCCAGTTGAACGTGTTCTTGCCGAGGCGGTGCAAGAAGAGCTTTGGGCGCGCCGCAGTAAGATCTCTCGTGCTCTATCTCGTTTTGGCATTGACGTTGTAAATGTTGGTCCCGAGGACTTCCTGCCCGTGATAATCAAACAGTATAACTTAGCCAAACAAAGGGGGGTCGCTCTGCATTGAGGTGGGTCACTTGGATTCTTCGAATCCTCTCAACTGCGACCTTTGTCTACATGAGTTGGCTTGTCTATAATCAGCTGTCAGGATATTGGCACTGGGCCGCACCATACACATTCATAGTCACGGTCTTTCGAATCCTATCATTGCTCCTCTTCTTTGTCACAATCCTTGTCGTAAACGGCATAGCTGGTATATTTCTTGGTGGGCAAGTAGCTAGCGATCTCGTTGTTGGTGTGTACAACTCTCTGATTCTACACTTCTGGTATCTCCAACCATATGGGTCCCATGGACCACTGACGAATGTGTACGAAGTGTTTCAGGTATTCTCGAGCCAAATGGTGGACTTGGCGTTCCAGTTATGGGATGACACCTTCACATTTCTGTACTTTCTCCTTGCTGGAATTGGCATTGCAATGTTCTTGCAGTCACTGTTTCGAATGGAGCACAAGTTTGTTGGGGGCGCTTTTCTCTCGATCCAGAGCATTTTGGTCATTGCTGCGTTCCGGGAACTGCCTATCACTGGCGGGTCCCCCGTGTCTGGGGACTTTCTGTCCTTCTTGACCTCAGGAATGCAGATTCTGGCTCTGGTTTCATTTGCATACCTCGAATTCAGTTATCAGATGATCTACAGCTATTCGGTAGGAAAACCAGTAGAGGACAGAGAGGAGACGCTGAAGAAACAGCTCCTAGCTCTGCGTTCAGCAACTCGTCGACAGGATGCCATCGAGCGAGGCGAACGAGTCAGTGCTACATCGATGAGTAGATCTACAGGTGCAACCGCATTCTCCTTCTTGCGGGAGGTCATCGAGCGGAAGATAATTGGCAGTCACGAGGCATTAGAGAATCTTGATGCCATTAGTGACGTACGTCGACTCAACATCTATGTGGACGAACTGCTCGCCAAGGACCCCTCTGCACGGGATGAGCTCACAGCAAAGGCAGCAGCGCCCTCCTCATCATATGTGATAAGCTCGACAGTAATTGGTTCAGTCATTAGGTTCCTGACTGTTGTGGCACTATCCTTCTTTCTTGTCAACCCGCAACCCTTACTGACTCTTCTCAACTTACCTCCCGGAATTCAAAACAGTGCAGAACTGCAGCAACCCGAGATAGTAATCCTGTTTATGGTCCCAGTGCTACTGTCCTTTGCATTTGTCGCGGCGATAATAACTTGGCTCTCCCAGGATAAGACAGAAGAAACTCCGAAGATGACAAAGGAGGAGAAGCGTACTCTTCGTCGTCGCAGAAAGGAGATCGAGCGCAAGATGCGTGAGATTGAGCGGACCCGCCGCGAGCGTCTGAAGCGATGGAGAAAGCGCAAGAAGAAATCTGAGACTGAAGGGGACGAGTGGGA
>JAGSHP010000057.1 GCA_029855925.1 Candidatus Thorarchaeota archaeon
ATATTACTCATTGCGTCTTTCATAGCCAGTTCACTTTCAGACCGAGTCTTTTATAACGTGCTCGATTGATGCCGTACCTGAATTTCGATTGGTGAAGACTATGGAGCCACTCAAGCGCCTCTTCAAAGCAATATTCAAGAGATGGCAAGACAAGCCAAAGGACCAATCATTCTATGTTAAGATGTTCTTTGCAGTCATCAGCTCGATTGTGTGTGGGGCTTATGGTACAGCCTTTGCTGGAATTCGTGGGGTGATGTTTGGTTTTCTTGTCTATGTGCTGTCGCTCTATGTCATAGTCTATCTTCTTGATATTAGTCCCGAGGATCTTGGTGGTCGCACCAACCTAGTCAAGGACGGGATATTTTCGTATCTCTTGCTATGGCTATTACTGTGGACACTCATCTATGGATTTGTTGCACCTATCACAATCTACAATCCGCTCTCAATGCTCTCCCTGTCTTAATATTGTAATATTCACAATTCCCAGCACCTACCTTGCGAATCACGCAATCCTTAATAGGATTCGCAGGCTCACATAGCCCAACTATCTTCTCTCACTGGAAGTATCCGACATGGATGAGCTGGACAAACGGATAATTCGCATACTACAACGAGACGCTCGTCTTCCCTTTACACAGATTGCCAAAGAACTCAATCAACCTGATACCACAATCCACTTTCGTACCCGCAGACTATTGAAGACCGGGGTCATCTCTCGATTCAGTGCGCTTGTCAATCCACATGCACTTGGTCTGACCTCATCTGCTCTTCTGAAGATCCAGATTGGCGGTCACATCCTACCTGAGATCAGTGCAAGTCGAACGCAGAGTTTTGCTGAAGAACTCAGCCAAGATGCCAATTTCCTGTGGGTTGCAGTGAGCGAAGAGCCAATGACCATTTATGCCGTTATGCTGGCCGAGAATGAAGAGTCGCTCAGTGAGCAGGTCGAGTCCCTGCGTAAGCGCCCCGATATATCAAATATCAGCATGACCCCACTCGGCATCCACCTCAAGGGTCTTGAACTAACTGGGCATGGCATGGCAGAGGGTGATGACACTTGACCCGGGTCAGAACAGGAATTCCTGGTTTTGATGACATCATTGATGGTGGTCTGGTCCCGACCAGCACTACAATGGTCGTCGGGCCGAGTGGTTCTGGTAAATCCATATTTGGGCTACAGTACCTCTATGCGGGGGCTACCCAGTATGATGAGCCTGGCATACTGGTGACCCTTGAAACTCGTCCTGCAGAGATTCGCCGGATTGCGACAAGCTTTGGCTGGGACATTGAACTAGCAGAGGCGAGTAAGACACTTGTTCTAATCGATGCCGCATCGAGTAAGGCAGGGCTGCCAACATCTGAAAAACACGCTCTCCGTCGTGGATTTGACCTGGCCAATCTTGCCGAAGAGATCTACCACACCGTTGAAGAGATCAACGCAAAACGCTTGGTCATCGATAGCCTGCATGGGCTGGGCCTACGTTTCAGTGATCCATATGAAATCAGGAGCGAAATCTTCAGACTCAGTGCACTATTGAACGAACTGGGACTGACATCTCTCTTCATTTATGAGTCTGGTCTCTCCGACTCACTTGAGCTTGTTACTTCCGGTCACTTTATTCCCCAAGGGCTTGTACTTTTCCGAGTCCATGATGATGGTGGGTCCTTCAACAGAAGTCTGATTGTGTGGAAGTTACAGTACTCCTCCCACTCAATGAACTGGCACAGATTCTTCATAGATGAGAACGGTTTTCATGTTGACGCATCAAAGAGGTGAGTACAGCGCATCTCTCCCATCCGGATAGCTCATGCAATGACTAGTGCCACAAACGAAGTCAGCTGGATGACCAAGTATGCAAGTAGGATGAAGAGGATCAATGGAGTAGTTCTCCCACTATCGGACTTGGGCTTCAAGTAGCGCACGTACATCAGTGAGAAAAACAGTGTCAGAATGACCAAGCCTCCAGTCCCAATCAGGCTCTCAATGACAACGTCTTCTAATCCCACGAATTCTAGACCGGGGCTGCAGATAGCCACAATGATGAATGTCTTGACGTCCCCTCCCCCCAAGGACCCAATTCTATAGAGTCCTAGAGAAAGTGATAGAATCACAACAAGTCCCATGAGGTGGAGCACAAGTTCGTCCGAAAGATGACCTGTCAGGCCGGTAATCACGACACCCGCAACAACGTACAATGCCGAATATCTGTTTGATACACGCCTCCCCTTCAAATCGAGTACACTGAAGTGAGTCAGAACCCACAGCACGGCAATTGATGCTATGACATGCGAATACGATAATTCCACAATCAAGATGTTGTGCCCCGCTTGGCATTCGTTGTTTTTCTGTACCTTCTAATGTCGCCGTGCCTTAATAGTTCCCTCAATGATTGGAACCGTACAGCAAGACAGATTAGGCACATTAATCGCTTCTAGTGTATGAATGGGAGCGAAACGCCCCTATTTTGATTGCAGAGGCTGATCATAATGAAGGACCCTGCTCAAGTCATACAAGATACAACAGTTCGTCTGCTGCGCAAAGCGGCAACAGTCCTTCCGGCTGATGTCGAGAAGGCTCTGCGTGCCGCCTACGAACGAGAAACAAACGCGACCGCCAAGACGCAGTTGGAGGCCATTGTGAAAAACATCGGAATAGCTCGTGAAGGGATTCCGATGTGCCAGGACACTGGAATCATGATATTTTATGTGAAGGTCGGGGAGAAATTTCCTTTCATGGGCATGATTCGAGATGCCCTGACGAAAGCTGTAGTTCAGGCCACGGCTGAGATTCCTCTTAGACCCAATGCCGTGAATCCCATCGTTGGAGGAAATTCCGGTGATAATACTGGTAAGAAGATTCCTTGGATCAATTGGGAGATAGTCCCGGGTGATTCTTTGGAGATTACCGCCTTTCCAAAGGGCGGCGGTAGCGAGAACGTTTCGATAGTGGGGATGTTGAAACCCGGTGTGGGTCTGACGGGTGTCAAGAAGCTGGTTGTTGATAATGCGTTGAGCTACATGGGTAAGGCTTGTGCACCCAACATAATCGGAGTTGGTATTGGTGGTGGGGCTGATATTGCCATCAAGATTGCAAAACAACAACTATTGCGCCCATTGGACGATCACCATCCTGAACCTGAGGTCGCCGAGATTGAAAAGGAGATATTTGAGGCGATTAATGCCACAGGAATCGGTCCCATGGGCCTCGGTGGTGACACAACCGTATTGGCTGTAAAGGTTGATTATGCAATGCGACACCCTGCAAGTCTGCCCGTTGGAGTTGCAGTGCAGTGTTGGGCTGCAAGACGTAGTACAGCCATCATCACAAAGGACCTTTCTGTCCAATATGTTACACATCCAGTGGAGGAAAAGTAAATGACCGAGTACCATCTCACAACACCTATTTCCGAAGAAGACGCTCGCAAGCTCAAGGTTGGCGATATTGTCTACGTTTCAGGTGAACATGTCTATACCGCACGAGATGAGGCCCATCAGCGAGCTCTAGAGCTATTTGAGAAGGGAGAACGACCTCCTGTTGATTTTGAGGGAAGTGTGGTCTATCACGTCGGTCCCGTTGCATGGCAGAAGAATGGCAAATGGCAAATTGTGTCCGCCGGCCCTACAACGAGCATTCGTATGGAACTATTCGAAGATGAGTTCCTACGCAAGTACAAGGCCCGCATCATCATTGGTAAAGGTGGTATGGGATCCAAGACACTTGCAGCTCTCAAAGAGGTAGGTGCAGTCTATTGCAGCTTCACTGGCGGATGCGGAGCCTTGGCAGCTAAAGGTCTCAAAGAGGTCCGTGCATACGAATGGCAGGATCTCGGGATGCCTGAGGCACTCTGGGTGATCACCGCAGAAAACTTCGGTCCGCTACTTGTCACGATGGACTCTCATGGTAATAGTCTACATGATGAAATGGACAAGAAGGTGGCTGCTAGGAAAGCCGAGGTCTATGCCAAAATTGGTGTTCAAGTCTAACTCTCTTTTCGTCTCTGGCAGGGACTCCCTGCCAGGTCTTCCTTCTTTAGGAACCTAGTGCTGTAGGCGCCTGAATGGTTAGCCCAATGAACAATACCACTATCAATACTATAATAGCAAGTCCCAGTAAGACATCTCCTATCTTCAGAACTATCCCCTCATGGAATGGCGTTGCTTGTGTTATACAGGTATCATCTTATGAATTTAGTCTTTGTTCATACAAGTGTCCGCATGTACTAGTTTGGCGCCAAACAATGCGCACCTGATGAATGCAACAAACCTCCGATGCGGTTGTGCTGATATCATGCACAGTAACAACTTTAAACCCGATGAAGTTGCGGGGGGACATCGATTGACTAATAGATTCAATCGGAGGACTGCAGTTGGATTACAAGACGATCGTCTGCGACGTCCTCGTTGTTGGTGCGGGCGGTGCTGGCTGCCGTGCAGCAATCGAGGCGGCGAAGCATAATATGGATGTTATAGTCATCAGCAAAGAACTCCTTGGCAAGGCGCATACGGCAATGGCCGAGGGTGGATATAACGTTGCTATCGGGAATGTGGATCCCGATGACTCTCCCGATGTTCATTTCAAGGACACTGTTGTGGGTGGAAACTATCTCAATAATCAAGAGCTTGTTGAGATACTAGTCAGTCAAGCGCCTACACGGGTGTATGACCTTGAGGAGATGGGTGCCGTCTTTGACCGAACCCCCGAGGGAAAGATCGCCCAGCGCCCATTTGGTAAACAGAGTTTTCGCCGTACAGCCTACGCCTCTGACCGAACAGGGTCGGAAATCATGGTCACATTGGTCGAGGCCATTCGTGGCAGTTCTGTTCGGGTCTACGACGAAATCTTTGCCACCCGATTTCTTGTTCATGATGGTCGCATTGCAGGAGTGACCGCTATCGACATGAAACACGGTGACTTTCTTGTCTTCAGGGCAAAGTCAGTTGTTATGGCAACTGGTGGTGCTGGTCGAATATACGAGGTCACCAGTAACGCTCAGCTTGATGTTGGCGATGGGTACGCCATGGCCTACGAGGCTGGCTGTGAACTCATAGACATGGAAATGGTTCAGTTTCACCCCACCGGCATGGTCAAGCCAAAGTCTGCCAGGGGTCGTCTTGTCACGGAGGCTGTTCGGGGCGAGGGCGGCATTCTCCTGAACAACCGCGGAGAACGGTTCATGAAC
>JAGSHP010000268.1 GCA_029855925.1 Candidatus Thorarchaeota archaeon
GTGTTTCTATGAACGACGCTCACCGGAAGAAGATCTCATTGCTTTTGTTATTCATCATGACTTTCGCTGTCCCTGTGTCACTACTTACTGGGGGGTGGCAGACCTCAATCACTGACCAGACCCTTGAGCAGTCCGGCACGGGTTTGGCTCCATCGGAGACCAATCTCACCAGAGTCACATGGCGAAACGACCACATTGCCAACGGCAACATGGAGTCGTGGGATAACCCACATGAGCCAGCAGAGTTCTCCACATCAAGGACCATTGAGAGAAACGGCTGGTACGCAACGGCTCCGGAGCCGGTCAACGAGGGCCTACGATCCTTTGGAATGCGAGCCAGAGCCATTGATCCAGCGCACCCTTCACAACAGCGGTTGACAAAGAGTACGTGGATATCATGGAGCAACCCTGCAAACACAACCCTAAAGGTGGACTACTACATCGACCAAAACCTCTACCCTGAAAATGGCGATGCCTTTTACCTAAGGGTGACAATGAAGACATTTGGTAGCAGGTATCTTTACTACTACTTGTCCGGAACAACAAGCAGTTCCAACTCGAGCTCCTACGGATATTTCATTCTTGATGCTCCAGTGGGCTCGTGGAATGTTCTTGACCGTAATCTAACAGCGGACTTCATTGAGGTGTTTGGAGAAGAGCCGACGGAGTTCCTCCAGTTTGAGTTCTTTCTCCGGAGCTATTCTGAAACATACATCCGCAGCTATATTGACGACCTGTATTTCATGAATGGTACAGATGTCATCATTGGCGGTGACACAAACTGGGGGAATTTCGAGACAACAGGCTCTGGAACTTCATGGTATTGGTACTACTCCGACGCAGCGGATGTCGTTCAAAGCTCAACCGCTTACGAGGGATCGTCCAGTGCCAATCTCACCGCAGCGTCACCGAACGAAAGGGGAAGCCAGTCATCCATGTATACTAGGATCTACAAGCGGCTCAGTCCACTCAATCCCGACCGATTGGAGTTCCAGTGGCGGCTGGATGACGTTCAGAAGTTGACTGATACGGAATATGCATACGCCCAAGTTGAGTGCTCAAACGGGACCAATGAGGAGTTCAACGTTTTCTACATGTTCTCCTATGGAGAGTCGCAGCCTGTGATTGGAGGTTCGGGTGATCTCTTCATTAATGCCACAGGCTTCAACACAACTGGAACATGGCACACCTTCAATCGGAGTGTCTTCGAAGACATCACTGCTGTAAATGACACTGCTGACCTAATCGTCGAGAGGATTGAGATTGTCGTTCATACTGAGAGCAGTGAATCACGCATAAGCCTACTAGTAGACGGAATAACTTTCGAGTCCTCTATCTTGAATGATATGAGCTACGAGGACCAAGGACCGGTAGGTTCTGAAGTCCTGGCATGGGGCTCAAGCCACGTAGGTGATTACCCCGAGCTCACAGTCACAGATGACGCAAAGACTGGAAGCAAAGCGGCAAACCTGACCCTAAGAGATGGACAGAGCATAGAAATGTACCAAGAGACCCATAATCTAAGATTCAACAACCAGACCGAGCTGTACCTTGACGTAAACTGGAAGATCGTCTCATTCTCAAATCAGCCTGATGAATACATCACAATTGGCGTGTACCCAGACTACGGTCACTCTTTCGGTTATGTCATCGCAAACAACAGTCCCCTCGAGAGCATGGGACCGTTCGATACGTATATCATCATTCCGGAGGTGAATATGACAGGTACATGGTTCAACCTCCAACGAGACCTATATCATGACTACGAGATGCTCTTCGGGACGTCAATAAACGACACCATTACTGAGGTCTACGTGGAGGCCAACACCAAGGCTGGTGGCAATCTGACCATACTCTTTGATGACTTCTATCTCTATACAGACCCCGCACCGGAGCTTGGTGGACTTGAGTTCACTCCATCGACTCCAACAGAGACCGATGCAGTTGTTGTCACCGCAACAGCATATGATCCCAGCCTGGCAGAGGTGCTACTCTACTACCGCGTGAACAATGGGTCTTGGAGTAATGTCACAATGTCTGAGTCCAGTGGGGACATCTTCTCCGGATCAATCCCAGCCCAATCTGCTGGCGCGATTGTTGAGTTCTATCTCTCGGCAAGTGATACGTACAACAAGACGACCACTCTGATGAATGGCACAGACTACTTTTCATACGAGGTCATGTCGGCAACGACCACAACGACCACGACAACTTCCACCACGAACACAACAACGACGACTAGCACTACAAATACCACTACGACAACGACCTCATCCCCGCCTCCACTAGATGACATGACAGGGATAATCCTGGGTGCATTGGCAGCGGCGGTCGTCATTGTGATCGTGTACGTCGTAGTACTTCGACCAAGACAGCAAGGTCCTTGATAATATCACTTAGCAGGAGTGGGGCATCCCCCACCTCCTGCTAGACTCATTTTTCGTTCCTCTAGATAGTGCGCTGCTGTGAGCCCTTCAGAAAGAGAAGAAGAACAATCATTCCTGCAAAGACGCCGATGGAGACCACAGTCTGAAATGCCGCAGTTCCGACACCAAAGAAGAACAGCACCAGTCCGGTGACAATGCAGAGGATGAAGGGCAGGATGTTGTATGGCCACTGTATCCGAGACATTCCAGCAATGAGAAGGAACAGACCAAAGCCAATGGCTGCAAATCCGAGTGATAGTGCCCACATCACAGCGATGAGCTCAAAGAGTCCATACAACGCCCAACCAGCCACAGGAAACAGATAGGCTATGACGAGCCAGATGAGATCAAATATCAGGATGATCTTGAGACCGGTCGCTGAGTTCTTGATATCGACATCTGACGGTGCATTGGAGAACATGATTGTCATTGCGAGAAATGCCACGATCCAGAAAAGTGGATTGACAACAGTGAGTCCCGAGAACGTGTAGATAAACTCGTACACGAAGCCGAAGATGGCAACAACGGGGTAGACAGGGTCGTTCAAGAGCGCTGGATTGGACTTCATGTTGATCAGGTTACTCAGTAGGTTGAGAGCCTCACCACCAATGCCGGGGGTTCCCGGGACCAGGTACGTCGCACCCAGAGCAAAGAACACCAAGAGAACCAGAGACACGGCAACTGGCGCGAGACCGATTATTGCGCCTTTGATGGGGCTTGATGGGACACGATGACGAACGTAACCAAGTACAACTCCGTCATCAGTGACCTCGATATTGATTGGTTTGAATTCGACTATCTCAGTTCCTGTGAAGACACAGCCCAGTGCGTGAGATGACTCGTGCAGAGCCACACCGGGTCCGACTAGGATTAGCCACGCGCGAGACCCGATGTCTCGTGTCGTACTCAACGCACGATGAGACAGATTCTCCAGAAGCCATCCAAGTCCCCACACAACGAAGAAGAGGACAATCGCAAGAAGTACGATTGTAAAGTACGCGTTCAGTGCCATTTTAAGGTCTCCAAAGAGTTCAGAGTTGCCTCAGCTATTCTATGCGGTTGCAATATTTCACTCTTCCTGAGCCCAATGGGTGTACAGGCCACATCGGCGAGTTGCATCACACGGTGCTGCCCCATTTTCAGAAGTACCTCTAACAGAATCGAGCACATGCTTCTTCTTGGCAACACGAAACCCCTACAAACAATACCTTGTGAACTTGAGGTGAACGACTTGAGATTCCAAGTACTACACATGGATAGAATGGGGTGCCCCATGGTTTAGTCGCCACAATTCTTATCACCATTAATTTGGGCACACTTGGTCCAGAAAATCCTGCATCAAAGGAAGAGATTCTTAGAAACAAACATCGCCCGATAATCGCCTTAGGAGAGTTTCCATGTGCAAAATCCACTAAGCAGTATATTTCGACTGGCCTCCAACATCGCGGATACGGCAAAAAAAGCTCTGGATTCATTTGATATAGGAGAGGGATTCAGGCAGACAATTTGCTCCATTGCAGTGGGTGCGCGTTACGTCCATGAAGCAGTCTGGGGGGCCATGGAGGTGATCGGACCGTGGGCAGAGATGCTGGAGGTTGTCTCACCTCTCGCAGAGATGATCAAGAGAAAGCTGGATGAGAGAGCAATCTTGCGAGAGGTGACAGAACAGATCAGTGCCACAGATGACGAGAAAGAAAGATACAATGAGATCGTCAAGAGGCTCATAAGACTAGACGATGATACACTGAGTGAGTTGTTGAGTTCCAGCAGCACGAAGCCAATCAAAGACTGGCTCGTGGGCAAGAGTATACCAGAGAACCATGCAAAGTTCATTGCAGATATAGTATGGAAGAAAATGGTGGAGCTCTACAATGACACACCAGAGCTTGGGCTGATCTTCACAAGGTCGATGTTCAACCAGACTGCGGAAGAACTTCACGGTATCAGAGCGGGACAAGAACACATTACAGACACGCTAAGAAACCTACAACGATTGATTGCAGACAAGCTCGAACAGATTGACCAACGCTATAGACAAGTGCACCTCGTTGAATTTCACTCCATCTGGTCTTACCTCACGGGGTTCGAGCACGACAGGCAGACGGAGTTATCCGAACAGCCGATGTTCTTCCGAACACCGTACCCCAGCCTTGTTGACTTTATGCAGGGCTATATTATTGACAGGCCCGAGAAACTGGCCGAACTCACGAGAAACACGGAGACCAACGCAGCACAACTTCTGATGGCTCCTTCAGGAGCAGGTAAGACCACACTTGCATTTTCATTTGGACTCGCGATGGCAGGAAACCTCTGGAAGGTCTACTACCGAAACGTATCATATCTCACCACTGAGACACTGGAGTCGCTTGCTGAGAAACTGAGAGAGTTCCTAAACAATGAGAGGTCTTCGCGAATCCTATTGATCGTTGATGACATTCACCTCAATCTCACAATTGCAAATGATCTGCTCAGAACCGTCAAGGATGTGGCGTCCAAACACAAGAACCGAATGCACATCTTGCTTCTCAGCAGGAGCCTACCAGAACAGGAGTTTACAGACCTTCTTGGTCAGATACCAGTAATCACCATTGACGAGAATGAAACTCAAAACATGATGAACAGGATCATAAACAAGCTCATAGAAAAGAAGTATATCAGTAATGACCAGAGCACCCGGCGAAGACTAGCCAAGCTTCAGAGAGACACACTGTGGGAACTGTTTTTCCAAATTGAAACGATCAAACAGTCTGACGCCGAGGTCGATGTCTGCGATGCATTAGCTGCCCACCTATTTCATCGAAGGACTCAGATCGTGGTTCAGAACGACCCAGTCAAACAGATTCTGGATGACATGAATCAGGATGTGGTCACAGACATTCTTGCAGCACTGGCACTCTTCTCACAACTTGAGATTGCGGTCTCTGACTCATTCTTATCACGCATCCTGACCAATGCCGAGGGAGTCGAGGC
>JAGSHP010000078.1 GCA_029855925.1 Candidatus Thorarchaeota archaeon
AACATCCCAGTGGTGTTCCAGACAATCATGTGCCGAAGCCCGGCACGAACGTACTCCTCTAACACATGAAGGATGGTCTCGGCGTCCCCCATGGTATAGAACTCGTGCAGTACTTCATCCGGTACCGAGTCCACTGCGGTGAGTATGGTCTCACGACTCATCCCCATAGGAATGTAGTCTCTGAGAGAGTAGAAGTCATCTCCAAATGGATGCGTGTGACCCAAGTGGCGCCATTCCGATGCCGGATATAGCAACGCGAAGGCACGGGCTAACGGAGTATGGACAAGTCGTTCGCACTCGGCAGGGTCATCATCCAGCACAAACCAGTTCCAGAGAGCAGGGGTGAACGGTCCAGTCTTGCCAACGCGCTTTCTATGATCCTCAATGACTTTCAGTCGGTCCCTATAATCGGATGGCTTTAGAAGCGTTGGAATCCAACCGTCACCATATTCAGCAGCAATCTTCAGCATCTTTGGCCCGTGTGCGGCAATCCAGATGTGTGGAGGTCGGTCTGGGATGAGGGGTCGAAGAGAGAGGACCGCGTTCTTGAGATGCCAGAACCTGCCTTCAAAGTCAAACGGTTTGTCGGTCACCCATATCTTGTGGATGATCTCAAGAGCCTCACGCAGCTTACCGACTTGTGCTGAGTAGTCAATCCCATACGGTGTCAGATTCACAGGCTCTCCAGCGCCGATTCCCATTATTGCCCTTCCGCCACTGATGTGATCCAACGTGAGAAAGGACTGAGCAAGAAGCACAGGGTGCCGGCGGAGAGGCTCGGTGACTGCTGAGATCAGTTTGACCCTCTTTGTCATGACTGCACAGGCAGCCATTATGGATGACATCTCGTAGTAGGTGTGAGGAGATGGTTGAAGAAGTGCAAGTGGCGTGATATCAGGTGTCCAGAGGCTCTCGGGAACGAAACCCGCGAAATGGTCAGGAAAGGCCATGCTGTCATAGCCTAGAGAGTCTATGACCGACGCATTCTTCATCACGTTCTCCCAGGGTGGAAGAAACGGACCGGGGGCGCCTATCGATAGTTCATGAATACTGGTCACTCACTCACACATCTCCGCGAAACGAATGAGTGTGTTCTTGACCTTCTCATAGTCCGAAAAACGCATGAACTCGTCAATGCCATGGAAATTAGTATCGTCAGCGATTGTGCCATAACATGCTGTGGGGATTCCGACTCTTGTGAAATAGTGCCCGTCATTCCCTCCAAGGTCCGCTGCAACTGGCAGGTCAGGACTCACAACCTCATGAACAGCGGACACAAAGATCTTTGTGAGTGGATTCTCAGGGTCGGATGACCAGCCCTTTGCCTTTGTTATGTAGTTTAACTCTGTTTCGATTCCGACGTCGCTTGTGATCTCAGCCACGAACTTTTCCAGATCTCCAGCAATCGTGTCTGGGTCTTCCTCGGGTATGAGCCTGCAATCAAAGGAGATGTCAGCAGTGCCAGGGATGATGTTCGTCTTGGTACCGGAGTGAAACATGGTGATTGAGAATCGCCCCCAGAGATTCTGATACGGACTTCCCGGAGGCGCTGGGAGCTCCGAGGTCACCTTTCTGCGAAGGTCTATAAATTCCATCAGAGAGTTGAGTAGGGGAATGGAGAGATGGATTGCATTGTTGAATGCGAAGGGATACCCTGCATGTCCCTGTGTTCCATGTACAGTGATGGTTCCGGCGAGAATGCCGCTTGCACCAATACTGATGTAGTTGGGCCCGGAGTCTACAACAACTGCAAAATCGCCCCTAATGGCAGGAGGACCATTGACGAGATAGTCAATGCCCCAAATACCGCCAATCTCTTCATTGGGGGAGATCAGTATCTTCAGATTTACCTTTGATGTGCCTCTCTTGATGAGCTCCTTGGCAGCACTGACCGCGGCTACGACATTTCCCTTATCGTCGGTCACTCCACGACCGTATACGCGATCCTCCTTCACCGTCACGTCAAATGGTGGATAGGTCCAGGCATCCACGTCACCCGCCGGGACCACATCATAGTGTGTGCAGAGAAGAACCGTCTTGTCGGCGCCAACATCCAGCGTGGCAACAACGTTTGGTTGATGTCTGCCATCATGATTGGGATCAAAGATCTCTACGCTCAGTCCAGCCTCTTCACAATACGACTTGATTATCTCAGAACACTCAACATAGTTCTTCTGCTCTGTGCTATTCGTATCAAGTTGAACAATTCGCCGTAGGAAATCGAGTTCCCATTCATTCATTTTGACCGCCTATCTCTCAATAGAGTATGTTCTGCCTGATTATTGTTGTGATTGCATGGTCCATAGCGCTGAAGCTCAGGTACAGCAGCAGCCTCTCAGCACGACTCCATGATGTTCTATTCAGCCACACATCATTTAATGGTGCAAACGTAGTAGGTTGAACCATGCCCGAACCTACTGTCTATCACATTCAGAAGGGTCGACTTGTGAAAATGCCCAATCCCGGTGTATTTGGCCGAGGCGACTGCTATCTGGTCGATGATGGTCTAAAGATCTATCTCTGGATAGGTCCAGAATCCACAGTGGACGAGAAGTTCCTGACCGCCGCGTCTGCAGTCATGCGCGATACATCTCGAAAGGGAGAGGCAGATATCGATCGAATAGAGGGAGGAAACGAACCGGACTCGTTCAAGGCACTCTTTGATGACTTCAGGATCACGGATGAGGACACAGAAGGGATTCTGAGAAAGGTCCAGCTCGAGAAAAAGGAGTTCAAGCTCTGGAGAGTTCACAGAACTGGTGATGAGACCTTCTTTGCAGAGGTGCCCCTGTCACGTGACTCACTAAAGAGCGATGACGTCTTCATCCTTGACACCTGGGATGATATCTTCGTATGGCGAGGAAAGAATGCCAGTGCTCGCGAGAAGTTCGACGCCACCATCATAGCAAGGCAGTACGATGCTGAACGTGTGGGAGTCCAGGAGATCGAGCTCATTGAGGAAGGCAATGAGCCAAAGGAATTTCTTGAGGCACTCAAATAGTGCCTACACAAGCCGATAATGACCCGGGCGTGGTTCGTACACTACACCCGCGTCCTTCATTTTTTCCAGTTCTGTTGCAGCAACATGACGTGCAACTGATGCCTCTGCTGTGATCTCGTCAAGTGACGGCCCCAGGTCACCACTCTTTCCGGAATCAAGCCGCTTCAGAGCCCGCAGAACCTTCGTGTTGAAGCGCTCGAACCTGCGGGAATCGCCCCATCCAGCATCAGCCTCTTGCTTTAGAGAGGTGATCTCAATATACTCAGCCAATGCTGGCTCAAGTACGCGGTCCCATGCATACTTTATGTCCCGCAGTGCGATCTTATTGTTCCATTTGGCACGTGCTGACGACCTCGCCAAGCGCAGTGCGCTCAACGGTCTTCCAAGTGCATCTGCATCCAGAAGACTTCCACGGGACAATGCACTTGCCCCAAGCTCGAATGACTCCTGAAGATGCTCCAGACGCCCAAGTATGTGCTTGGTCGCTGCATCAACTGAGCGCCGGTGCACAGTGGGTGTCAGCAGCTGAAACGTTATCGCTGACTTGAGAATCGGAAGTCGCAGCTCCTCTGCACGACGTGTTTCGACCCAGAAGTCCTCAGAGGTCAGCGCCATCGGAACGTCAGGCAGTGATGAAGTAGTGGGGGTCGTCATAGCCCCGACGGAAACCTCGTGGAAACCCAACGGGTCCTTTCGCTTCAGGCAGAGTGCCTTGAGGCGAGAAACAGAAACAGAGCCTGCATCAAGTCGCCATATCCTCGGCGTCGATACCTTCACGCCACGAACATTACGATAGACACGCCATTGCCCACGAAGAGTGGGGGGCAGTACGTGCTTCATGAAGGTCATTAGACGTCTCACTTGGGATCTTGAGGCAAGAGCCTGAATACCAGCCGTGAGACCACCGACAGCACCCTCAAAGGGAGGGCTTGACACGAAGAGTTGAGCAAAGACTCGTTTGCTTGCCTCTGCCATTCCAACTTGCTCAAAGAGAAGGGAGGAGAGGTCCTTGAGGGAGAGAGGAGGGCGAATCTCCTCGATAAAGTCAAGGGGAGTAATCTGAACAGCATCTGCAGTGAATGCCTCCAACGCGGAGTTGTTCCTCTGAAGGGGACCGGGTGCTACAATACGCCGACCGACAACATCAACATAGCCTCCCGCAGGGGGGAGTTCTTGGTCCTCACGAAAATAGACTAGGACACCGTCGACCAGCCACGGACTTGGAGTGAGCATGATGAGAGAGGAATCACGAGTGTAGTGAACAAAACCATGGAACCTGTAGGTTCGTCCAGTGACATGTTCTCTGAACCCGCGTTGCAGACGGAGTTCCCATGCTGCCAGTTCCGACCCGAACTGCCGTTCAAAGATATCACTTGAGGAGACGGCATCACTGAGTCGGTCCCGTTCCTCCATGATCAGGCGATACAGATCCTCTGTCATCTACTCGCTCCCCTCGCTTCGACTCGCAAGTCCTTCTCGTATAAGATATTCTCTGTAGGCACGTGGGTATCGCTGAGCGAGTTCATCAATCGAGGGCAGCCTCTCGGCATATGGTCGGTAGAATTCCCCGGGTGCGACCTTCTCGACAGCATCCATGATTATTGGCTGAAGCTGTGGATTGATCTCAAATCCAAGGAAGTGACGGAAACTCCCCCTTGCTGCAACCGCAGTCGTGCCATTTCCCATGAAGGGGTCAAGTACTACATCACCAGGTCGAGAGGAATAGTCAATGCAACGTCTGACAAGCTCCGTGGGCAATTTAGTACCATTCTTGATGCGTCCATGGTGATACGGTCTGTTCAAAATCCAGACATCTTGAGGATAGTTCTCAATCTTGTTGAACATATAGTCTTCATAGTCCTTGACGAGGAGAAGGATGTGATAATGACTCGTGACAAACTTCTTCCGGGTATACACTCCAAAGGAGTAGTGCCAGACAATATGATTCAGCAGGTGAAGTCCTGCGTTCCGTGCGGATGTGAGGACCGGCTCCAGATTGGTCCAACCACTGAAGACGTAAGCAGAGCCGGTTGGTCTCAGAACTCGCGCAACCTCGCGTATCCACTTCTGTGTGAACTCCTCGTAAGGCTCCGAAACCTCACCGTAACCCTCGACGACCAGAGAACTATCTCGATTGTAGGCGCCACTCATCCCGTCAAAGTCGATTCCAAAAGGCGGGTCTGCAATCGCAAGGTCCACAGATTCTTGCGGCATTCGAGCCATACCTGAGATACAGTCCCCAAAGTAAATCGTATCAATCTCGAAATCGCCTATGAAACGAGGACTATTTTCATAGAGTTCATGTGCTTCACCCATGCTCCAGTCATATGTGGGTCTGAAATAGAACTCAGCCAGATGGGGGATGTATCGTTTCTTCTTGCGTCGCTCTTCCGGTCCGCCGGATGCATCGTGTTCTGTGTCCACATTCATGGCTGAAGTCCTCAACTATGTATATGTCACGTCCCCTCATAATCTTATCAGGTGACCATGAGGAATGCAACTATGGCAGGTGGAGCATGCAATGGCATTCTTGGTCAACATGCCAATACAAAATCGCATGTTGCTGTGCGTTGCAGCGTACATGATTAAATAAAAAGAAACGCAGTCTATGAACAGATCATAGACTGCATTGTAAAACTATTCAGACTACGCAAAAAAGTCCCAGAAGTAAGATTCGTCGCATATCTTCGGGTTCTGCACATAGTATCCTGACTGTGGCAGGTCTGCAGCCGCGTTTTCGTATGCCGTCACGGCATCGTCACCTTTTGAAACGTAGTTCCAGAAGTAATTGGCAAATCGCTCTTCACCGGGTATTGTAGTTACTGCCCAGGAGTTATGGGTTTCATCGGAGGATGAGATTGCCAGATAATGACCGCCTCTCATGTCATCAGCCCAGTCACCAGAGTGACATGATGAAATGACAAGGCCTACCTTGTTGCTATCGAGTGTATCAAGCATAGTCCTGAACTCATGAGAACCAACGATGCTACTGTGAGGCGCAAATGCGGTGTATGAATGGTGGCCGTCATTGTTCCCGTGGCCGAAGAGATAGAAGAACACAACATCGTGTGCATCCTCATAATCTGCGACTTTATTGAAGTCATTCTGAAAGTTAGATGTGTCCTTGAACTCGAAGAACTTGGTATAGCCCTCGCTTTCGAGAACGTTCCTATACTCATTGATCACGTCTTGTGTTCCGGCATTTGAAGCCCAGAAGAATACGCCGATCTTCTCAGGTGCATAGGTGACCGTCAGCCCATCAGACTTGTCGGGCAAGAGGTTAACCTTCCAGCCCCTTACTGTGTAACTACCGCTTCGAATCTGAAGAGTCAGTTTGTGACCTGACCCATCTGTGTAGTCGCCAAGATCAAAGGTCTTCGCGCTAGTCCAAGATGTCGCGTAGACATGGCCTTCCGCAAGTACTGTCGTACTATCAACTTTAATGCTGAAGTATCGAGTATATCGATCACTACCTCGGACAAGCCTCATGTAGAGAGAAGTATCCATGCCAGCTGTAAAGTCAAAAGTGAGCTGGGCACGGTACGCCTTTGGGAAGTACACCGCAAGTACGCTTGCACCGTAGAGACCAGTAATCTCATTCAGTTTCCAGCCGTTGGCAACATAGTTGCCCCAATATATGCATACTGTGAGATGGTGGACGCCCGAACCAGTTCCTACTGACACAATGCTATGGAAACCACTGGACCCAACAGTTGTGGTATATTTCAGAGCATCATCAAGATAGACATACAGGTATCGGGTGTGTACATCATTTACACGACTGATGTCCACATAGAATGATCCTCTGTCTCCCAGCTCAACATCGAAATCAATTTTGGCATAACTCGCCTTTGGAAAATAGAGACCATTCAGAAGTGGGCTAGGACCACTTGAAGATCCACCATCACCTGGATCAATTACGA
>JAGSHP010000248.1 GCA_029855925.1 Candidatus Thorarchaeota archaeon
CCAATCTACTGAGAATGACACCTACTCCAAGTCCCAGTATGCTGCCAACAATTGAGAGCACCATTATCTCCTTGTAGGCCATGTGTTGTGTGGAACTCACCGATGCCCCTCGTGCTATGAGCATCTCCGACTCGTACCGACGGTCATTGATGTTGTACCTCACTGCAATCATTAGTGTGAGAACAAATAGTAGAACCACTCCAAGGCTTCGAAACAGTTCACCAATTCGCGTCATCATGACCCAAGAAGTATATGCAGCAATTGACGTTGAGAGCACCGAACTCAAGTCGTACTCCGAGTTCCAAGGATAAGTAGGATCGTAGTTCGGGTCAATTGCCTTCATGACCTCGACTTCTTTGTCCCTTACATTCTTGTATGCAGCGGTACGGTCAAAGGGCGACAGATTCGAACGGTCGATGTCGATAAGGATGCATGACCTATCGCTGTCACCGACTAGCTCCATCAGGGCACTGTCAATGATCATGTCGCCAAGATAGCCGTAGTACATCCCGAATGAGTACTGCTGCAGTTCCGATGAGAAGAAACCGACAACTCGCACTCTTCTCTCCTGCTTACCATCGGTGAAGGTGGTAATGTTCAGGAAGTCGTTTATCCTGATCTGTTCAGCGGCGGCACGATGTATGTTGACCGTGACCTCGGTCAATGCACCAGGAAAGCGACCAGCCACCAGTTTCACTATATCAGGGAACTGGTCAAGGACAGTCTTGTCATAGACGAAGGCCGAAGAAGAACTCGTCCAAGGCTGTTCGCTGTGGCTCTTTTGAAACTCAAGCCAACCTATTCTTAGAACACCAACATTGGTGACGCCATCCACGCCCTCGATTTGGGACTTGAGAGTCGAGGTGTACCGACCAGTGACTATCATGGCAACAGACGAGCCATTCACATAGTCGTCCCACATGTAGACGGAGTACGAGTCGATGTAGATGAACATTCCAGAGAAGAGCGCAGAGCTCATCAGTAGACAGAGCAACGTGATTCCTTTGCGGCGACCGCTCTTGAAAGGCTCATAGCCTGCTGGTGCCAGTGACACTTCAATTCCCTCGTGAACCATTGGTGACCAGGCCGTCACGCATAGACAAGACTCTGTCTAGCTTTGCTCCGACATCAGGATCATGAGTGACGACCACGAGTGTGCTCTCCTCTTTCTTCGCGCTCCTGAGCAAGACCTCCATCACCTCCTCACCCGTGACGGTGTCAAGGTCCCCTGTCGGCTCATCCGCGAGAATTATCGTGGAACTGGCAGAGCCGGGTGGTTTTGCCAACGCTCTGGCTATGGCAACACGTTGTTGTTCTCCGCCCGAGAGTTCATCAGGACGATGCGTTGCCCGCTCCTCAAGACCGACAAGTTGGAGGAGCCTCTCCACCTCATCACGTCGTTTCTCTTCGTCCACCCCAGCAATTAGAAGAGGCAACTCCACATTCTCAAAGGCGGTGAGAACAGGTATGAGGTTGAAAAATTGAAATATAAAACTGAGCTTGTCCCGTCGAATGCGTGTCAGTTCCTTCTCGCTCATCTGAGTGATGTCAGTTCCATCGATGATCACCTGTCCCGATGTGGGTCTATCGAGTGCACCAATTATGTTCAGACAGGTCGTCTTTCCCGAGCCGCTTGGCCCCATGATGGCGACCCTCTCACCTGGAGAAATCTGCATGTTGATACCGCGAAGGGCATGAACTTCCACTAGACCCATTCGATATACACGGGAAACATTTCGCAAGTCGATGATGGCACGTGGTTCCATTCTCTCCACCTAACTAAACTGAACCAAATCACAACATTACAGGTTTATAG
>JAGSHP010000028.1 GCA_029855925.1 Candidatus Thorarchaeota archaeon
CTCCCAGTCATAGCAATACTGAGCACCGGGGGTACTATTGCCAGTAAGGTCGACTATCGCACAGGCGCTGTCAATCCCGCACTGACCGCACAGGACCTCTATGATGCTGTCCCAGAACTGAGATCACACGCGAACATTGAGGCACTGGTGGTCATGAGCAAGTTCTCTGAGGACCTCCACCCATCCGACTGGACCATAATCGCCAAGAGGACCGCCTCTGCCGTCCGTCGTGGTGTTGATGGAGTCGTCATTGCTCACGGAACAGATACTATGGGACTGACAGCAGCTGCTCTATCCTTCGCCCTTCAAGATCTTCCAGTTCCTGTTGTACTGGTCGGGTCACAACGATCATCGGACCGTCCATCATCCGATGCTGCCCTTAATCTCACTGCAGCCACACGAGTTGCCTCAATGGCAGACGCGGCTGAGATCTTACTTGTCATGCACAGTTCTCCCAATGACACGGTGGCAGTAGCTCATAGGGGGACTCGTGTGCGAAAGTGCCATACGAGCAGGCGTGATGCATTTCAGTCCATAGACTGCTCGCCTATCTTTGCAATAGATGGCGAGGATGTGACGGAGCTGTCCCCTCCGCTTCGTCGACGCGACCCAAGTCGGCGGTTGAAAGTAAAGGCCAAATTCGAAGAAAAGGTAGCCCTTGTCAAAGTATATCCTGGTATCTCTCCACATCTAATCGATTTTCTAACAGATGAGGGTTACAGAGGTCTCATATTGGAGGGAACTGGACTTGGGCATGCCCCTCGCTCTCTACTCGCCTCTCTCAAGAATGCAATTGATGCCGGCATACTTGTGGGAATGGCCTCGCAATGTATCTGGGGGCGCGTTGATATGAACGTCTACCGATCAGGTGTCGAGCTCCTAGACATTGGTGTCATCCCCTGTAGCAACATGCTTCCAGAGACCGCTCTTGTCAAGATGATGTGGGTCATTGCCAATACAAAGTCCCCAGAACGGGCCCGTTCTGAGATGCTACATCCCATTGCAGGTGAAATCACAATGCGTACCGAACTCACTGCTGCTCGAGAGGGAGGTCCTCAAGATGAGTGATGACTCTCACTATCATGGCATAGGTCTCATGGTGGGTCTAGAGCTTCACCAGCAATTGGACACGCCACGCAAGCTCTTTTGTCACTGTCCGCCAGTGATTCGTGATGATGAACCAGATGGAGGATTCATTCGAAGGCTCAGACCAACCCAGAGTGAAATGGGTGAGATAGACCCTGCTGCCCTATTTGAGTTCAAGAGAGGGAAGAGGTTCTATTACGAGTATTACAGGGACACCACCTGTCTGGTGGAGGCTGATGAAGAACCGCCTCACGAGATAGACCCATCGTCCATAGACATCTGCTTGACTATGGCCAAGTTTCTCCATGCGGACCCTGTGAATGAAATTCATCCCATGCGTAAGATTGTCATTGATGGTAGCAACACCACGGGTTTTCAACGAACAGCAATCATCGCCATGGGCGGGGAGATTGAGATTGATGGCACAGTGATTCACATTCAGACCATCTGTCTAGAGGAGGATGCGGCACGCAAGATTCGCGATGACGACTCTAACAACATTCGCGTCTATCGGTTAGATCGTCTTGGAATCCCCTTGATTGAGATTGCTACCGCGCCAGACATCCGCACACCACGACAGGCACAGAAGGTCGCTCTCCAACTGGGTCTCCTACTACGGTCAACAGGTCGTGTGAAGCGTGGTCTGGGCACGATTCGGCAGGATGTCAATGTGTCAATTCGCGGTGGCGGGATAATCGAGATCAAAGGCCTCCAGCAACTTGACATGCTCTCCAAAGTTGTCGAGCTCGAGGCGCAGCGTCAAGAGCGCCTATTAGAAATCCGTGACACGTTGCTTGCACGTAACATCACCCCTGATCAACTGCAGGCCCCTATCGTAGATGTGACAGACATCTTCAAGTCCTCTTCATCTAAGGTCATCAACCGTGCGCTGAAGTCGGGCGGTTCCGTGTTGGCGGTTCGGCTACCTGGATTTCATGGTCTTGTTGGACAGGAGATTCAACCCGCGCGGCGTCTTGGAACCGAGTTCTCTGACTATGCGAAGTTCTGGGGTGGAGTTGGTGGCATATTTCATACCGACGAGCTGCCCAAGTACGGTATCACCGAGGCCGAGGTCGAACAGGTCCGTCAGGCTGTAGATGCAAGGGACACCATGGATGCGGCTGTGATAGTGGCTGCGCCCAAGGAGAAGGGAATGAGCGCCCTCAATGCTGTAGTCCTTCGAGCGCAGG
This sequence comes from Candidatus Thorarchaeota archaeon, assembly GCA_029855925.1. Lineage (GTDB taxonomy): Archaea > Asgardarchaeota > Thorarchaeia > Thorarchaeales > Thorarchaeaceae > B65-G9. The sequence goes on from JAGSHP010000028.1 coordinate 2,277, forward strand.
ACGCTCTCAAGGGCGTACCCCCTGAGACCCGAATTCCCTTACCAGATGGCACGACCAAATATGCCCGCCCGCGTCCCGGAGCCGAGCGTATGTATCCCGAGACAGATGTTCGCCCTGTGAAGATTACACGCGCCTGGCTCGCACGTATTGCCAAGAATATGCCTGAGACTCTCGAGGAAAAGGAAACTCGGTTCATCAAAGAACTAGGGCTGAGTAGAGATCTCGCCGCCCAGATGGTACGGTCGCTCTACCTTGATCTGTTTGAGACCATCACAAAGGACACACAGGCGAACCCAACCCTCGTCGCTGTGACACTGGTGAATACGCTAGTCAGTCTTCATAGAGATGGTGTACCCGTTGAGAATCTCTCGGAGTCACATCTCCTATCTCTCTTCCAAGGCATCGAGACAGGTGTTGCGACCGCGGAGGCGATTCCTGACATCCTCAACTACCTGGCCCAACACCCCGAGGCCACACTTGATAGTGCTCTGTCCTCCCTAGGCCTTGGCGTTCTTGACTCGGATATGATTCGCGAAATCGTTCACAAGATTGTGGAGGAACGCAAGGACTACATTCATGAGCAGGGGCCACGGGCCATCGGTGGCATCATGGGGGTCGCCATGAGTCAACTCCGCGGAAAGGCTGATGGCAAACTCGTCAAGGATATTGTTGTCGAGGAGGTCCAAAGAATACTGAACAGTTAGTGACTCCATTAGAGGTCAGAGTCCGTACAATTGGAGTCAAGATAGCAGAGCTGTGCCAATGACAGTAAGCTTAATAGGTACACCCGCCGAATCGCGACTCAGCCGCGAACTAACGTGGCTCTTCGTCGCCGCAGTGGCC
>JAGSHP010000027.1 GCA_029855925.1 Candidatus Thorarchaeota archaeon
CAGTGTCCTCGATGGCGTCGACATGCACACCGAGCCACGAGCTCATCTGGCGAACGCCCTCGCGGTTCGTCCTCTGGGACACCCCCGAGATGAAACGATCACTGAGATGGATCACGTCGCCGCCCTCGATGGTTGCCGGAGCCTCAGCCTCTCTGCAGTCAAGATACTCCTCGAGCACGGACCTGACGGTTGGGGTTTCCAACCGCCTGGAGAGAGGTCGGGGTCGAGTGATGAGGGCACGACCGCCAAAGACCACAGCCGTGTCCTCGACGAAACACGCGTCTGGGAGGTCTGGCTGCGGTTCCAGGACGATCACCTCGAGCCCCAGCTCTTCGAGCGTGGACACGTACTCATCGTGCTGCTGCAATGCCCTCTCAAGGTTCACGGTATGATGGAGAGGGTGCCCCGAGATGCATCGCCTGAGAGCGGCTGAGGGAGGTCGAACTATTGCCTTCGAAGTCATCATCATCATCATCATCATTGAAACCCACCTTTCACCAGATGCTCGTCCTCAATTTAAGTTGGGCGCTCAGGGTGCCACGCGACCCCAGGAACACACCTCAGTCCGGGAGATGACCGTCGTTCAGCTGGAGACCATCAAGGTTTCGGGGACCAACGTAGCAGAGGAATCCGTACCTCTGAGCGCTCTCGTAACACTCGGAGACCAGTGACGTGTCGGTCGGGTAGTCGACTACGAAGACGAACTTTCCTGCATTGAGAAAGAGTGCCAAGTCGCCAAGGGTCTCATTGCGTGACGATAGAGGGGTCGGATCATTACTGACCGTAAAGAGATCTTCGCGACCAATACCGTCAACGTGTTCAAGATAGGTCGGGATGCGACTCGCAAGACTCTCGCCGTTCTGAGGCACGACAAGAAAGTCCGAACGAACTGACTTCGCATATGTCGAGAGTCCCGCGACAAAGTCGACCATGAGCTGAGCTGCATTGTCAACACCCCTGTCCTCGTAGTACTCGAAACCATCCACTATGTCGAGGTACACACCATCAAAGCCCTGCGAGATGATTCTGTCGAGATACGACTCATTTGTTCCAAAGATGATCTGCTGCCAGTCCTCATTCCAGTAGCGGACCTTGTAGTTTCCCGGCCAGTCCGGGTTCTCCAGGTCCAGCCAGTCCGGTGCGCCCTCGTCGGGAACACCATCGTGGTCTGCATCCCATGACTCGTTCCAGTAAAACCGGTAGTCCTCAGCCTCGCCAATGCTCATGTAACACAGGAGGACCTTCTTGCTGGTCTCATCAGTGCCGTTCGAGATCGTCGCGACTTCCTCCGCGGTCCATGCAACATCCTGATAGCAGCCCTCCATGATGAGGAGATCGTACTTGCTCTCGGTCAGCGCGGTGACGGTCTTCTCACGGGTTCCGTAGGTGTCGTACTGAAGCACGTAGCCAAAGTCATCAACCGCTCTGTCGTGGATCGAGAAGACGACCGTGCTCTCTGTGGGTACTCCAGAACGCTGGAAGAACATCCACCAGCCTGCCAGAACAACGACCGCCAAGAATAACGCAAGACCAGCTCTTCGATTCATAAGATAGAAGGGTCCTCCGTTTCATAAGAAACATTCGGCAAGATCATTGTCTTGAGAAGCCCAATTCGAGCGTCAGTACGGTAATCGGCGGGACCTCAACGTTGTACTTTCGAACTATTCACTGATGCCTATACTCAAAAACTCGAATAAGAAAAGTATAAATAATAATCTTGATAATGAAAGGGCAAGTTCGCGCGATCAAGGGATTATAGAAATGGAACTCGTTCCCTGAGAGTTGTTCTTTTTGTGCATATGGACAATCCTGACTCAGCCAGTTGTGATCAGTTCATACTAGGATGATCATATCAGACGCAATCAGGTCAACCAAGAGATGAATGAGAGGTCAGTTCCTACCGAGACGGACCTGAACCGAGTAGAATGGAGAACGAGTCGCATCAATGACGGCGGATTTGAGAATTAGATTGCAAACAGCTGGGCAAAAGTTGAACATTCGTGCACATTTCGTGATATGGGCTCAAGTACTTCTGACCCCATTCCGATGCTGAAACTCGATGTGAAGACCAAGATTAGCCTTAATCAACTGTGCCCAGTGCCGTTGCTGGGCGGACTCTGGATTGCATGCCCAAGTTTGTCCGACTCACAATCAACGGTCACTAAAAACAAAGGAGGGAGAAGGAGGGTGACGGCGACCCTTGCGGGGTCGTCAGGAACGGCCCAGAGTTTACGGCCGAACCTTCATCCACCGCCAGTCACGAGCTCCTTCCGGACTATCTCGCGGCCCTCTTCGTCAACAACGACGAGGTGAGCGCCGCAGGATAGTCAGCAGTCATAGCACCGCACAACCATCTCGAGGAGGTTGAGCAGTCCTTCGGGTATTTCTTCGGTCATTTTCATTTGGTTCTCCTTAGAGTTTCACAAGGGGTTCGGGTAGTTTCAGGTCCTTGTGTCCCTGTTGTTCGAAGACGAAGCGGGCAGCGTCGAGGAGGCTCTTCTCGATCCCTGCGATGTTGTTGTTTGTTGCAACGATCAGATTTGCCTTGACGATGATACCGTCCTCGTCACATTCGTAATTATGCAGAAGCGTTCCGCGTGGTGCCTCAACAATGCCCACACCATTTCCAGCCCGAGGCTCGACATCGGAGAGCCTGACGTCGGTGCTCACAATGTCGGGGTCTTCAAGCAGGCTCTTGATGTGTTCCGCCGCCTGGACCATCTCGATCACGCGGGCGTAGTGGTACGCAAACGTGTGATGCGAGGGACGTCCTACAAGTTCGCGCATCTCTTCCAGAGCCTCCTGAGCCATGGGCGTCGCCATCTTGTCAGCAACATTGCATCGTGCAAGAGTGTTCGCTCGCCACACGCCCTCTGGGTAGCCAGCGGGCTTGTAGTAGATGTGAGTAGCATAGGAATGGTCGGGCACGTGCTCGCCATAGTAGTCAGGATAGTCTTGGGGCTTGAAGTCGGCGACGATCTTGCCATCAGGGTCCATCACGCGAACAGTGCCATCGTATATGTCATGGACACCCTTGTTGGCGAGCCCAATGTAGTAGGTCGGTGTGACCGCGACCTTTGTCACAACGTCGATGTAGTCCGAGACCACCTTCTTTGCGAGGTCCACGGTCTTCAAGAGATTCTCCATCATCTCCGGGACCTGTTTCAGCCAGTAGTTGCGTGACTCCTCTGAGACCGTCGCGAGCATGCCACCGGGAATCGCAGTGGTGGGATGGATTGCCTTTATGCCCACAGTCTTGCATAGCTCCTGTCCGAACTGCATCAGCTTGATCGCCTGAACAGCGACGTCAGGTAGATGCTTGAGGACCCCAGCCACATTACGCACTGCTGGGTCCGCAAAGGGGCCAAAGACAAAGTCCGGTGCTGCAAGAGCATAGAAGTGGATGGCATGAGAGGACAGCTGTTTCGCCTCGATGAGCAGCCTGCGAAGCTTGATTGCTGCAGGGGGTGGTGTGACACCCCAGGCGTCCTCTACAGCCTTGACAGAGGCAAGATGGTGGGGAATGGGGCAGATCCCGCAGATGCGTGGCGCAATGCGAGGAGCCTCCTCCATCGGTCTGCCCTCGAGGAACTTCTCAAAGAACCTGGTGCTCGTGACGTTGAACTGGACATCCTTGACCTTACCATCAGCGCCGAGCTTTATCGTCAGTGCACCATGACCCTCAAGTCTTGTGACCGGGTCGATTCGAATTACCTGTTCATCAGCCATTATTCCTTAGCCTCCTCTCTCTTGATTCTGATCCTTCCGAGACGACTTGAGGGATACGTGAAACGCCAGAACTGACCAAGCGGGTCCTTGCACTCTTGCTGAAGCTTGTCGGGCTCCAGAGGAGCATAGGTGCCAAGCATGCCAATGGCAGCAGCGCCCTGGTCTGAGTCGATTGGTGGTACTGGTCCAAAGCAACCCCTGCACGTCGCACCGCGGTTGACGCACTGACCCTCGCAAAGGCCCCAGGTCGCGGACCCCATGCAGATGTACCCCTGTTCGAGCAGGCATCTATCAGGTTCAGCCTTGCCATCGAACGGTCGCAGAATCTTCGGGATCGGGGTCTCCTTCTTCTCGCGATTACAGTAATGGCAGACAGCATGAGGCGGGAGGTCAAGCGGTGTTCCGTTCAACAGAGCAGTCACTGCCTTGAGTATGAGCTCTGATGTGGGC
>JAGSHP010000170.1 GCA_029855925.1 Candidatus Thorarchaeota archaeon
AGATAGAGGCACCCGGTACCATGGTCATTGAAGCAGTTATTGACGATGCTGGCGTTCGGATCAACCCGCCCGATTTTGGTGGCGGTTCTGAGGCGAAGAAGATCAAGGCTGACTACGAGTCTCGAATCAAGAATCTGTGAATCTCCTAGACCATTAATCTAGCGAGATTCATTACGTACTTTTTTCTACGTGTATCTGAGGCAGGTGGAACTCCGGATTTAGACATAGGTCAACATGTCAGAAATGAGACCGTCAAGCGAGTTTCGTCCTATCAGCAGATAGGGGCGCCATCGATGCTTTCTTTAACATTAGAGTCATTGAACACCTGATGACCATGGACGTTATTGAGACTATTCGCAATCGCCGTAGCATCAGGAGATACCTGGACCGACCTGTTGAGGACGATAAGGTGGAGCAGATTCTTGAGGCAGGGCGGTGGGCTCCATCGGCAGATAATCTTCAACCTTGGCATTTCATAGTCGTTCGAGATGGCGTGATGCGACAGAAGCTTGCTCAGGCAAGTGGATGGGGCAAGTTTCTGAAGGACAGCCCAGTCGCCATTGTGGTCTTGGGTGACCCTCAGCGTTCGTCCAAGTACCATCTTGCCGATCCTCACAATGCTGTGATGAACATGATTCTTACAGCATACTCGCTGGGTCTCGGATCGTGTTGGGTCGATGTTCGTGATATGTCCTCTGAGCAAGAATTCAAGAAGCTCCTTCATGTTCCCAAGTCGATGCGGGTCATTTGTGCTGTCGCCATTGGGTATCCCGCTGAAGAACGGACAGGCAGGCGCCGTCCCCTCAGTGAGATTGTCTCCTACGAGACCTACGAGTGAGCAGTGCCAATCAAAGATTGTTGAGGAATTGAATTCAACACGAACCAGTCTTACTTGTTTCTCGCATTCAAGAGTCTGTACCAGTATGTATAGACTGTTTCAAAGCCCATCTTCCTGTAGAGATTGATGGCGGGTTCGTTGTCGGTTTCCACTTGTAGGTACGCCCTCCTTGCGCCCTCAGTCTCACCCCACTGGACTATCGCCTTGCTCACTGCTTCTGCGGCTCCTCTTCTTCGCAGCTCTCTCCTTGTAGCAATCCCAAAGAGCCCCACCCACTCTTCTGTCACGACTCCAAACCCCACAGCAGCAGGTATGCCGTCGACCTTTGACAGTGCGTATCCGCGATGGTCCCTCACCCTACTCATGATCTTCAGTCGCACGTTGATGGATTGGCTCGTGTACCCCGTTGCCTGAGCATAACAGTCCAACCAGTCCCTACTTGGTTCATCTGTGACCACTACCTCATTATCAACACCGACTGACTCAACTGATGTCACATCAGCAGTCTGAACGTGAACTATGAGTTCTTTTTCGAAGCCTCTTGTTTCGAGCCTACTATCAAGCTCTGGAGGTTGGCTGGCCTCGGTCATCTGATAGTAGACGGGGAGATCTCGTGCCGTGTAGAACTCGATGGCCTCATTGATAGCACTGTCAAGACTCGTCCCATCGAATTCCAGTGGGAGGACGCTGTTTGCTCTCCGTGTCACACCGTCATCAGCACGTAGAATCCACCCATGGAGTGGGACATTCTCTCGTGCTCGCCATGCGCGATGGCCGATCTCTTCGAGGTATGAGATGAATTTGGAGTCTGTCATTGTATTGAACTGTTGAGCAGTCCATAATATTCTCTCCGTTATGCACTATGCCGAATGATTCTAATTGACCGGTATCGCCAAACATTGTGAGGTCGTATCTGTGAGTACCTTTCGATGGAATCTCCTACTTGGTGAATGGGTGATTGTCACACCTGGCAGAGCCTCAAGACCATTTCAGGAGCAGGATCACCAATGCCCATTCTGTCCAGGGCAATCTGAGACAGCGGGGGAGTGGTCTGTCCTCACCCTCGACAACAAGTTTGCGTCTCTCTCTCCTGACTCTGGAATCCTCCCCCTTCAGGGTGGAATGGTCATGGAGACCCCCGCCTATGGTTTCTGCAAGATCATAGTTCTCTCACCCAATCACGATGAGCAATTGGAGACCATGTCCACAGAACAATTAGAACATGTGTTCCAAGAGTACCTTCGCGTGTTTGAAGAACTGAGGAAAAAGGAAGGAATCCAATACGTGCTGGAGTTCGAGAACCGTGGTCGTTCAATCGGTGTGAGTCTGGACCATCCACATGCTCAGGTCTACGCACTGCCATTTGTCCCCCCACGGGTCCAACGCGAGATGGAACAGTTCCGCAAGGTCTGGGATTCTGAGAATGAATGTCTGCTATGCCAACTTGTGGAGAACGAACTGAAGTCACGTGACCGGGTCATCCACGAGTCCGAGCACTTCATATCCCTCGTGCCCTTCGGAGCTCGACTTCCGTACGAGGTACACATCTATCCGCGCGAGCATGT
>JAGSHP010000271.1 GCA_029855925.1 Candidatus Thorarchaeota archaeon
GAGTATCTCAGTCAGAAGACTAGCAGTAGGCAGATAGTTGTGCTGGACGAGTTTCCCTATCTCGTCAAGGACGATAGAGGCCTGCCCTCGGTGCTCCAAGAGTATTGGGACTTGAAGCTCTCTCGCAAGATGGTCTTCCTTGTGATATGTGGTTCCTCGGTCAGCATGATGGAGAGACTACTTGGCTACAGGAACCCACTCTACGGGAGGAGAACGGCACAACTGGAGCTGAAGCCAATGGACTTCTTCAGCGCAAAGTTGTTCCTGCCGCACTATTCGGTACAGGACTTTGTGAGGGTGTACGGAGCCGTGGGTGGCACTCCGATGTACCTGCTCGAGTTCAGCGACAGGTCAGGCTTTCGAGAGAACCTTCTGAACTACTTTAGGAGAAGTTCATTCCTGTACCAGGATGCACTCTTTGTCCTTAGAGAAGAACTGGACGAGCCGAGAAACTACTTTGCAATTATGGAGGCTGTGGCAAGAGGAAAGACGACACTGGGCGAAATCATGAACGAGACTGGCCTTGGGAGGGCGATTGTTGGAAAGTATCTCTCAGTCCTCAGAGACCTCGGGTTTGTCAGACGAGAGGTCCCCATAACAGCGAGTTGGAAGAGCAGAAAGGCGCGGTACTACATCAATGACCCCTACTTTGCATTCTGGTTCAGATATGTCCATCCGAACAACGACCTGATCGAGAGCAATCAAGGGGAGATACTGGCAGATAAGGTAATGGAGGACTACGACCAATACGTTGGAGGAGTGTTTGAAGAGATAGCAAGACAATTCCTGATAAGGCTAAACAAAGATGGAGCCCTGCCTCTCAGGTTTTCCAGACTCGGGCGGTGGTGGCACAGAGAACAGGAGATTGACCTCGTTGCACTAGATGAGGTCGAGAAGGCTGCCCTGTTCGTTGACGTCAAATGGAGCGACATCCAGGCGGGAACCGCAGAGGACATACTAAGAAGACTGAGGAGAAAATCAAGCGCGGTGGGTCTGGATGGATGGCGTCTATTCTATGGCATAGTCGCTAGGAAACTCAAGAGGACTGAAAGACTGAAAGACAAAGACTGTATTGCTCTGCAATTGGCGGACTTTGAGAGGTACATCGAGCCTTCGTCAGACGGTCTCTGAACTCACGAGTCCTGTAGCCGTGGCCGCGTCTGCTGAGTCAGATTGCGTGGATTACCTTGAAGGACAGCCCCCTGATGCGTCATTGACGAGACTCGCCGCAAGATAGCAGAAGACCACTGGTGGTGTCGGCGCCAGTATCCAGGTCGTCTGTGCGTGACATCATGGCTGAGTTGAGCTCTATCTGTTGAAACCCGACATTTCCCTGTCCGACCTGTTCGTCGCATTCCGAAGAATCAATGCATTGTTTCTGTGCTGTGAGGGCCAGTTGAGAATAGAACCACTCTTCACAAGAGAGGGCACATCCGACCATAGCGCAGCGCTCCGGAGTTCTTGTGGTCCCCGGCCCTATCACCGGTGATCCGGGGGATGCGTAGTGGAGTTTCCTCTAGGAGCATCCCGTACAGATACCTGTTTTCTGAGCCTGAGAACCGGTGAGCTAGAATGTGACAATCTGCCTATGTGCCTGGTCGGCCCAGATCTTGCGAAATCTATAGAAGTACTCAAAGAGAGCAGGGACATCTCTGCAGGCGATTATGACGTGCTCTGTTATCACGCTCATCTTCATGTAGAGCGGTAGTTCTTCGAACAACCACACATCATAGATGTCCGGGTTGAGTCGTTGCCACAGTCTTCCTAGAAGTGCCGACATCTCCTTGGGCCCAGTGACTCCGGGCGCAACTACACAAAGGTCGATATCACTCTCCGGGCTATTCGTGCCAGTGATCCTTGAGCCAAAGAGGAGGACGGCCTCGACACCGGGGAGCTCTATTATCCATCCCAGTTCTGCTCTCAGATCATCGCGTTCAGGCGCAACCACTC